>CAYGWV010000080.1:0-9017 GCA_964353925.1 uncultured Syntrophaceae bacterium
TTGGAAGTGAGTGTGCCAAGAGCTTCGCGTTCGTCTTTGGTAAGTGTCACGATGTATTTCTTCATAGTCAATCCTCCCCGGTTGATTATGAAGAAAATATATCACATTATTTACGACATTACAAGGTTGACGTTACACTAGGCATGACCTTTACTTTTCAAGGATTCCTTTTTCTATAAGGATATCTTTGGGGATGATCACCAGCCGATCCAACCCCAATTGTGAATAGTGGAGTTTCTGGGTCAGCCCAATCAATTGGGTTAGATAGAGGATAGGTGTTTTGTAGGAGGTCCCATATTTTTTGTTGATATCTCCTTGTCGAGCATCCAGGTTGGATTGACAGAGGGGACAGACAACCGCAATACAATCCGCACCTTTCTCCTTGGCTGCCTCGAGAATGGAGTTAACCAATCTCAATGCAATCTCCGTTCGTGAGACGGAGAGACTTGCCCCACAGCATTCGGTCTTATGAGACCAGTCCAAAGGTTCTCCTCCGAGGATCTCTACGATTTCATCCATGATCACGGGATTCTCAACATCGTCAATGTTGACTCCCGGAAGCCTTGTCAAACAACCATAATAGCTCACCACTTTCAATCGGCCGAGAGGAGTCTTCATGCTCGATTTCAATCGATCGAAACCAATATCTTCTTTGATAAAGTCAAGTAAGTGTTTCGACGCAATACCACCGCCATATCTTTTTCCAACGATTGCCACGAGCCGGTCTGCGAGATGGGACTCTTTTAAAACCTCTTCATGGACGTGCTTCAAATGGCTATAGCACGCTGGGCAGGGTGAGATCACTCGATCGAGACCGGCTTCTTCCGCCTTCACCAAATTTCGATAAGGCAAACCCATAGCTAGTTCTTCATTGAGATAGTGGGCAGGACTGGCTCCGCAGCAGTTCCAATCAGGGATCTCTTTTAATGAAACCTCCATCGCCTGAAAGATGGCTCGAATGGAAAGATCGAACTCTTTGGCACTGCTCTCAAGGGAGCAACCGGGATAGTAACCTACCTGCATGAATCAACCTCTATGGTTTCAATAATCGTTTACTGTTCTGAAAAATTTCCTTGATCTTCCCAAGTTCTTTAATCTTATGACCTAAAAAACCCAGTTTCCCACGAGCAAACATCACCGGGCCGAGGTGGGCATCCTTGAAGGGTTGACGGAGCGCGAGATTATACTTCATGACTAACTCGAGTTCATGGACTCGGCCCCGTTTTCGAATGGAATCAAGAAAGATCTCATCAAACTTGACCACATTCTCCTCTCCCAATGGACCTTTTGCCTCCAAGGCCAACTTTCTTATGGAATCCATGATCTTTGCGATATCGATTTCTTCTGGGCAGCGAACCGAACAGGTCTGGCAGGATGCACAGATCCAAATCGTCGAACACCGAAGCAAGGCGTCTGGATCATTGATCTGGATCAGACGGAGAACTTGATTCGGTTGAACGTCCATCTCCGGTGAGATAGGACATCCCGCGGTACATTTCCCGCACTGAACACACTTTGAGGCATCCTCTCCGCTGATGGATAAAATCCGTTTTCTGAATTGGTGAATATCCTGGCTATTCAGATAACTCAAGGAGATTCTCCTTTTTCAAAATTTCGAATACGGAAGCCACCTGGGCATAGATCTGATCATCGGTGAACCCTTGAACATTGGCTGCACTGGTCCGGCAGGTCGAAGCACAGTTTCCACATCCGTGACAGAGGGTGGGGATGACTTGGCCAACGGTCTTCCCATCGACGACTGTTGATTCAATCGCATTAAAGGGGCAAACCTCAACACAGTTGAGGCAACCGCTGCAGATATCCGGATTGACAAAGGCCACCTTCGGATCGAGAATCAACTCATCCTTAGAAAGGATCTCACAGGTCCTGACCGAAGCCGCACCTGTCGTCGCCACGGAATCAGGAATATCTTTTGGAAACTGACAGGAACCGGTGAGAAAGATTCCTTTGGTCACGCTTTCGACCGGCTGGAGTTTTGGATGGGCCTCTGAATAAAAACCATACTGGTCATAGGGTATATTGAGGATCTTCGCCAGCTCAATGGCATCGGGCTGGGGAACCACAGCTGTCGCCAGAACGACGAGGTCCGCTTCAATGTCTACCTGTTTTCCTGCTAAGGTGTCTACACCCCGGACGATCAGTTTATCACCCTTTTCATAAATCTTCGAGACTCTTCCCCGGATATAGATGGCTCCGTATTCCCGTTGAGCTCTCTTGACAAATTCTTCGTAATTCTTTCCGGCCGCCCGTATATCAATATAAAAGATGTAAGATTGAGTCTCTGGACAATGGTCTTTGAGCAGGATCGCCTGTTTGGCCGTGTACATGCAGCAGATCCGGGAACAGTAAGGACGACCTTTTGACTCATCCCTCGATCCCACACACTGAATGAAAACAATGTTCTTGGGCTCCCTCTGGTCCGAAGGCCGTACCACATGTCCTCCGGTTGGGCCAGAGGTATCCAGCATCCTCTCTAAGTGTAATCCAGTGATGACATCCTTAAACTTTCCAGCACCGTACTCGCCATAGACACTGGGATCGAATTGAGTAAATCCAGTGGCCACAATGATCGCCCCAAATTTCTTCGTCACCAACTCCTCTTCCTGTTCAAAATCAACGGCACCGGCAGGGCAGAGTTTTTGACAAATCTTACATCTCCCTTTGGTAAAGAAGAGGCAATGCTCCTTATCGATCACCGGCACATTGGGAACGGCCTGGCCAAAAGGTTTATAAATAGACTTTCTCAATCCCATATCGAGATTCCATTCACTCGGAACTTTGGTCGGACATTTCTCTGTACAGAGGCCGCAACCTGTACATTTGCTCAGATCGACATACCGCGGCTTCTTCCGAATCGTCACATCGAAGTTTCCTACGAAACCCTTGACCTCGACGATCTCTGAATAGGTCATCAGCTCAATATTCTCATCGTGGGATGACTCCGTCATCCGCGGGGTGAGTATTCAGGCAGAGCAATCGAGGGTTGGAAAGGTTTTTTCCAACTGAGCCATGCGGCCGCCGATGGTCGGGAGTTTTTCAACCAGGGTGACTTTATACCCGGCCAGGCTGACATCTAAGGCAGCTTGAATACCAGAGATCCCTCCACCGATCACCAATGCCCTCTTCTCCACGGGTGATTTCATCGGCATGAGGGGTTGGAGTCCCGAGGCTTTGGCAATCGCCATCTCTGTCAGTCGGATCGCCTTCTCTGTTGCATTCTCTTTGTCCGGTGTGACCCAAGAGACCTGTTCCCGGATATTGGCCATTTCGAAAAGGTATCTGTTCAAACCCCCCATTTCAATGCACCGCTGGAAGGTAATCTCGTGCATGCGCGGGCTACAAGAAGAAACCACCACCCGATCCAAATTGTGCTCTTTGATCGCTTCTTTAATTGCCCCCTGCCCAAGATCAGAACAACTATACTGGAGGTCTGCGGCATAAGTCACGCCGGGTAATTTCTTAACAGCTTCCACCACTGCCTTCACGTCAACCACGGACGCGATATTCGTTCCTCATTGGCAGATGAAAGCTCCGATTCTTGGCATTATGCGTTCACCCTTTCTTCAATCTTCTCCACCCTGACAGCGCCGACCTTGAATTCAGGGATCTTCGCGACAGGATCGATGGCCGTGTTAGTCAAAACATTGGCTGCCCCCTCCACAAAATGGAACGGGATGAAAACAACTTGACGGCCCACTACGAAGGTCAACTTTGCTTTGATCTGAATCTCTCCTCTTCGGGAGACCACCTTTACGGCTTCCCCCTCTTCAATGCCAAGTTCAGCGGCATCAAAGGGGTTAATCTCCATATAGTTTTGCTCTGCCTCTTTCTGAAGGGAAGGGGAAACACCTGTCATCGTCCTGGTGTGGTAATGGAAACCTATTCTTCCCGTTGTCAACCAGAAAGGGAACTCTTGATCGGCCTGTTCTGCAGGCTCCCGATAAGGAATGGGAAAGAAAGAACCCTTTCCTTTCGAAAACTGGTCTTTATGAAGAAATGGAGTTCCGGAATCCTCAGGAGTTCGACAGGGCCACTGAATTCCATCTTTCTCGATTCGCTGATAAGTGATCCCTTGGTAGATAGGCGTCACTCGAGCAATCTCTTTAAAGATTTCTTCAACTGAATTATATTGAAAATCTGCACTTCCCATTCTTCTGGCAATGTTGCAGATGATTTCGTAATCTGGCTTTGCCTCACCCAAGGGCTCAATCGCTTTCCTTACCATCTGAACCCTTCGGTCTGTAGCTGTGAAGGTTCCATCTTTCTCTGCAAAACTGACTCCGGGAAGAACCACATGACCGAGTCTGGCTGTTTCGGTCATGAAAATATCCTGCACCACTAGGAGTTCCAATTTCTTCAGAACTTTCTCCACATGGTGGAGATCCGGATCGCTCACCATTGGATTTTCACCCATGATGTAAAGGGCCTTCAATTTTCCCTCTTCAATGGCCTGGAACATCTCCATGATGGTGAATCCGACTTTTCTACAGAGCGAAACTTTCCAGGCTTCTTCAAACTTCTTGGCCACCCCTTCGTCAGCGACAGATTGGTACCCAGTATAGACATTGGGAAGTCCGCCCATATCGCAAGCGCCCTGGACATTATTCTGGCCTCGGAGGGGATTAACCCCTGTGTTCAACCGACCGATGTTCCCGGTCAACATGGCGAGATTGGCCAGAGAGAGGACATTTTCCGTTCCGGTAATATGCTGCGTAATCCCCATCGCATAAACAATGGATCCCTTTTTAGCCTTGGCATAGGCCTCGGCAATCGCTCTTAAATCAGCCTTGGAGATGCCGGAGATTTCTTCGACCTTCTCAGGAGGATAATTCTCTAATTCCTTTTTCAGCTCTTCGAATCCTTCAGTCCGTGTTGAGACAAATTCTTTATTCTCCCAGCCTTCTTTGAGGATAATATGCATCAATCCATTAATCCAAGCCACATCTGATCCCAGCCGTTGCCGGACAAAAATATCAGAATACCGGGCGATCTGCGTCCTTCTTGGATCAATAACGATTAGCTTCGCGCCCCTCTCCGTAGCCTTCAAGATTCGGCTTGCTACGAGGGGATGAGTTTCGGTGGTATTGGACCCAGTAATCAGAATGCAATCTGCCTCTTCCAATTCGGGGGTCGAGTTGGTCATGGCCCCGCTTCCAAATGATTTGGCTAGACCAGCCACTGTGGAGGAATGTCAGAGACGGGCGCAGTGATCCACATTATTTGTTCCGATCACTGCCCGCACCCACTTTTGAAAAATATAGTTCTCCTCATTGGTGCATCGCGCTGAGGTTAAACCAGCGATGCTGTCCGGCCCGTTCTCCTCTTTAATCTTCGTGAGGCGAGTGGCCACTTCCTCAAAGGCCTCTTCCCAGGAGACCTCTTTTAAAGACCCGTCTTTTCTTAGAAGGGGTTTTTTCAGTCTTCCTTCGCTATAGATGAATTCGTGGGCATTCCAACCTTTAATGCAAGCCCCTCCCTCGTTGATCGCATGATCCTTTTGTGGAAGGGTCCCGATCACTTCTCCGTCCAGCACCTGAAGGAGAAGTCCGCAACCACAGCCGCAATACGTACAAGTGGTTAAAACCGTTTCGTAATTCACGGATGTTTACCTCTTCTTATTTATAGAAACACAACAAAGGGGGCTAGGGGTGCTGAAAAAGTTTTACAGCGGCAACCTTCTCAACATTTCCATATAAGATTCCAAACCCCATTCCAAGTGTCACTTTACTGCAGAGAAATGATACCCATAAAATATTACAACCGCTTTGTAAAACTTTTGAAGCACTCCTAGCCTACTTCTACTTCCCGGCTCCGGGGAGTTCATAACTGCCGTCCCCTAAAAATTCTAAAGGCCCTTTCTCCTCTTCTTTCTTCCCTGGGATATATCCAAAGAGGTCCTTTACCGATTTTTTGACTTTCCGATAAAGCCTTCTCACCGGAATTCCCATGGGGCAGGCCTCTTCGCAGAGACCACAGTCAATACAGCGGTCAGCCATATGATAGGCCTTATGGAGATGAAAAATGGGGATCTCAGGGGGCATCCCACCGGGTTTGATGAGATGGGCATCCTCTAGGGTGCAAGTGGGACAGAAACAGGCCGGACAGATATTCCGGCAACCATAGCATTTGATGCATTTCCCAAATTGTCTCATCCAATACTGAAAACGCTCTTCTTCCGGAAGCTTCTCAATCTCCTCGAGGTCTGAAAAGTCCTCGACAGGTTTGGCCAACTCTCCTTCTTCGACCTGAGAAGGAAAAGGGAGAGGACAACGACATCGGTTTGCCAGCTCTTGGCTGCAGGCGATCCCAATGGCTTTCACCTTTCCTTGTCGGAGTTGAAAGTTTTTCAGGAGCTCAACCAGGGACCGCTCCTCACATCCCCGCACCACAATGCCGATGATCTCATTCGGATGTTTCTTTGCAATTTTAATAAGAATCTTTGTAAGAGGATATCGATTGGCTTCCTCAGCTACCCATTCTTTCAAATCTTCTGCTTTGGTAAAGAGAAAAGGAGTGGGATGGCCGTTATTCCGCCTCAGAGCCAAAATGGCTGAGACCTCTTTTTCCTCCAGCATCTTCTTCATTTTCTCTCGGGTCTTATCCATTCTATTTCTTAACCGTGGGCCTCCAAGGTGCCGGCTATTTTCTGTCCTGCATCAAACTTCAAAACCTTCCTTGGTTTCAGGGGAGAAGGACCGAGGTGAGAGATCTCTTCGGTAAATTCGCTCACGACCTTGGCAAACTTATTACTCTCTGAGGTTGCAATCCATTCGAGTCTCAATCGTTTTGGGGAAAGGCCGATGAATTGGATAAGCTCCTTCATCACAGCCACCCTTTTGGCAGTAATGAAATTTCCCTTTCCATAATGGCATTCCCCGATATGACAACCCGCGACCAGGACACCATCCGCCCCTTCCTGGAAGGCTTTTAGAATAAAATGTGGAGAAATTCTGCCGCTACACATCACGCGGATGGGAAGGACGTTGGCAGCATATTTCAGCCTCATCGAACCGGCGAGGTCAGCGCCTGCGTAGCTTCACCAGTGACAGCAGAAGGCAATAATAATGGGTTTAAAGTTTGATCCCTCAGCCATTCCTTTTTAACCTAACTTTGTGAATTATTTAATTTGATGTCCATTTACTAAACCAACCCTCTTTTTTTGTCAAGCATAAAAATCGTTGATAATTATGTTGACAAGAATTTCTGAATTTATATACTTACTTTAACTTTCAAATCTTCCTAATTCAATAGATCGAAATGCGGTTTGGCTTTCATATCTCCATTGCAGGAGGGTTTTCAAAGGTGGTTGAAAGAGCCCGTGTGAGAGGCTGCGAGACGATCCAATTCTTCTCCCGTAACCCGAGGGGATGGAAATATTCTCCTTTGAACAAAAAAGAGGTGAAAACGTTTCGGTCCTCCATCCAGTCCTCTCACCTCTCCCCCATCTTTCTCCACCTGCCCTATCTACCCAATATCGCTTCGTCAAAATCGAGATTTTACAAGCGGTCCATCCGTTCCATCGCCACAGATCTTCAAAGGGCGGAGCATTTGGGAGCCCACTATCTGATCATCCATATCGGTCATCGAATGGAATCCTCCGAAGATCAAGCCATTGAAGCCGTTTCCCAGGGGATCCATCAAGCCTTTGAAAAGGTGAAGAATGGAGTCATTCTGCTCATGGAGAACACAGCAGGGCAGGGGACAGAGATCGGCTATACCTTTGGTCAGATCAAAAAAATCATCGATGGAGTTCTTGACCATGAAAGAGTGGGGGTCTGCCTTGATACGGCCCATTCCTTTGAAGCAGGCTACGATCTCTCGAATAAAGATGGAATTGAAAGGACCCTTGAAGACTTTGATCAGACCCTCGGATTGAAACGACTCCATCTCCTCCATCTCAACGATTCAAAGACTCCTTTGGGATCGAGAAGAGATCGGCACTGGCATATCGGTGAGGGTCATATCGGACGGGAAGGATTCAGATGTCTGGTCAACCATCCTTTCTTAAGGCACCTCCCCGGGATTATGGAAACCCCAAGACAGGATACCGTGGAAGACCTGAAGAATATGAAGGTGATCCGGAGTCTGGTCGAGTCAGCTCCAGTTTCATCCTCCCCCATCAATAGGGAGGGGATTTAACTTGATTCTCCTTATAATTTCCCTCTCCCCTGGTGGGAGAGGGAAAGGGTGAGGGGGGATTGATATTTATGGACATCATTGATTCTCATACCCACTGGGGGTCCTCCGTCACCATGGGCACAGAAGTGACGACGGAAGAACTCCTGCGACAGGCCGAGCAAAGCGGTGTAGATCGGATCGTTATCTTTCCGTTTCCTTCAATGGCTTTGGCAGACGAAGAGATCAATCAGAGACTTCTTGATGAGACCAACAGGATAAGAGATTTTATCCCCTATTATTATATCCCCGAGACCATGAGACCCATTCCAGATGGGAAGGGATTTTATGGCGGGAAGTGGCATTGGATGCGAGGGGTCCAGGATTGCTCATCCAACTACCAGGCTTTGAAAGATCCTAAATTGGAACAATTTATCGATGCCTCAGAGAAGATTGACCTTCCAATCGTTATCGAGGAAGAGTTCGCTTTTACCCAGGCTTTTGTAAAGAAGACGCAAAGTTTGAAGATCATTGTCCCTCACCTGGGAGGTCTGGGAGGAAATCCTATGGACTTCCTCGATACGTTCAAAGGGAGAGATCATGTCTACTTTGATACGGCCTTAGCCAGTTCAGACACTGTCATGAAGTTTATAGATAAGATAGGACATGAGAGAATCCTTTTCGGTTCTGACGTTCCGTTTGGAACGATGAAATGGGAACTGGAGAAAGTCCTCTCCCTGCCAATGGGAGATGACAAAAAAGAATGGATCCTTTCCAAAAACCTGAAGAGATTGACTGGGCTGACGTAAACTGCTTGAGGCTCCCCGTCCTCATCAGGAAGGCTAAGTAAAGAAAATCACGTTTTCCTCCAGGGCATCAAA
>CAYGWV010000081.1:0-17001 GCA_964353925.1 uncultured Syntrophaceae bacterium
GAGAGTTTGTTACAGTCACATTTTACAAAGATAAGTTTCCTTTTTGGCCGAGATTGTTAACATGGTGCCATAATAACATCCCCTCGTTCCATTATCTCGCGAAAATTGAATGGGAAAGTCTAGATAAATTACCACTAAATAAAACCTATGATTTCTATGAGAAGAAGCTTAGCTCATATGTTGAATATGCAAGAAACAGATAAAGTCCAATAAGAAAGACCTAAGGGGGGGCAGGTCTCACACATAAAAAGACCCCTCCCCCGGGTGACCTTTCCCCCTTCCACCATCTTCATGAGATGCCACCTCTGTAACTGCCTCTGAACCAGTAGGACCCTTTTCCCTTCCATGGGATATTTCCCCCAGGCTAACACAGAAAAAGCCTTTTCCCTTGACGGACATGGCAAAATGGGTTAGTTTGAGAAGTCTTAAAAACTTGTTAAATCTTAATGAGATTCATACCATAGAGAAGTTTGCCGCTCGGAGTAGAAAAAATGGATGAGACGAGTGATCTGGTCCAGCAGAGGATCAAAAAACTGGAGGCCCTGAGAAAGGACGGAATCGATCCCTACCCGAACGATTTCAGGGTGACCCATACCTCCAGAGATCTTCATGGGACCTTCGACTCGCTCTCTGATGAGGAATTGAAATCGGTTGGAGAAACCTTCTGCCTCGCAGGTCGGATCATGGCCCTCCGTGACTTCGGGAAGGCCAGCTTTATCCAAATTCAAGATCGAAAGGGAAGAATCCAGGCTTACCTGCGAAGGGATATCGTCGGTGAGGCTGCCTTTCAACTCTTTAAGACATGCGATATCGGGGATTTCATTGGATTGGAGGGAAAAATCTTTCGAACAAAGACTCGTGAGCTCACCCTCCAGGTTCAGGACTTCAAGCTTCTCGTGAAATCTCTTCGGCCTCTTCCCGAGAAATGGCATGGTCTCACCGACATCGAAGCCCGTTATCGTCAACGTTATTTAGACCTCATTGTGAATCCCAAGGTCAAAGAGATTTTCCTCACACGCACCAAGGCGATTCAAAAGATTCGGGATTTCTTTACCCAACGGGATTTTATAGAGGTAGAGACTCCGATGCTTCACCCGATTCCCGGAGGGGCGACCGCCAAGCCTTTCAAGACCCATCACAATGCCCTCGACATGGAACTCTATATGAGGGTCGCTCCAGAACTCTTCCTAAAACGATTGGTGATCGGAGGGCTTGAAAGGATCTTTGAGATCAATCGCTGTTTTCGTAATGAAGGGATCTCGACTCTGCACAATCCCGAATTCACCATGCTCGAATTCTATCAGAGTTATGCGACCTATGAAGAGATGATCAAGATGACCGAGGAGCTTCTCTCCTCCATCGTCCGAGAAATTCATGGTGGACTCCACCTCCATTATCAGGGGAAGGAGATCGATTTCACTCCTCCATGGAGGAGGGTCCTGTACAAAGAGTCTCTTTTGGAATATGGAAAGGTCGATCCGGTGATCATGAAAGAGCCATCCCGCGCGATCGAATTAGCCAAGAAACTCGGCCTTGAACTGAGAAGGGGGACCTCCCACGGAAAGGTTCTCGACGATCTCTTTAAGGAACTCGTTGAGCCTCATCTCGTTCAACCGACCTTTGTCACGCATTACCCCACCGAGGTTTCCCCGCTTTCTCGCCGGAACGGGAAGGACTCCGAAGTGGTCGACCGATTTGAGCTCTTCATCGCCGGGCGGGAGATCGCCAATGGCTTCTCTGAACTGAATGACCCTGTCGATCAGCGGGAACGCTTTGTCCGGCAGTTGAAGGAGCGGGCCGATGAGGCCGATGCGGTTCTCAACCTCGACGAGGATTTCCTTCGGGCCCTTGAATTCGGAATGCCTCCGACGGCAGGCGAAGGAATCGGGATCGATCGCTTGGTAATGCTCCTGACCGATGCACCCTCCATCCGGGATGTCATCTTCTTCCCCTTGCTTCGAATGGAGAAATAATCTTCATGTGACTCCTCCTTCAGGAAAGTAGGAGGAAAGTGCAGGCATGGACGAAAAACGATGGAAAGGGATTCCCTTCAACACATAAAACAATCGGCAAATTGAGAAATTCGGGTTATTCGAAATTCTTCAGATCCTAAGTTTGGGCAATTATGAAATACGAATGGTTTATCGGTCTGAGATATCTCAAAGCAAAAAGAAAACAGACCTTCATCTCGATCATCACGGTCATCTCCATCGTCGGGGTCGCGGTGGGAGTCCTGACTTTGATTGTCGTGTTGGCCGTGATGAGTGGGTTTGAAAAGACCATCAAGGAAAAAATCCTGGGCACCCAAGCCCACCTTGTCGTCCTCAAGGCCAGTCAACAAGGCATGGATCACTATGGAGAATTGATTAAAGAGGTCGAGCAAGTGAAGGGGGTCGTCTCTGCAACCCCCTTTATTTATACTGAGGTGATGCTCTCTTCTGAATCCAATGTCACCGGCGGGGTGATCAAAGGCATCGATCCGGATCGGGTGGGAAAAGTCACCGAATTGGCCCACAACATGAAGGCCGGCCGTCTTCAAGATCTGAAAGGAGAGAGTGACTCCCCAGGCATTATCCTTGGAGTCGAATTAGCCAAGCAGCTGGGTGTTTCACTCAACGATCCGATCCAAGTGATCTCGCCTCTCGGCACCATGACACCTATGGGGATGATGCCCAAGATGAAGCGTTTCCGTGTAGTCGGAATCTTTCATTCAGGCATGTATGATTTCGACAGTAAATTTGCCTATATTTCAATCGACAGCGCTCAGAAATTTCTCAATATGGGTTCTCGCGTGACAGGGATCGAAGTCAAATCCAACAATATCTATCAAGTGAAAGAAATTGGAAAAGAGATCCGGAAAAAGCTGGGATTTCCTTTCTGGACGAAGGACTGGATAGAGATGAACAGAAATCTCTTCTCTGCCCTGAAGTTGGAGAAGATCGCCATGTTTATCCTTCTCGTCTTGATCGTTTTAGTGGCCGCCTTCAACATCATCTCCACGCTGATCATGGTGGTCATGGAGAAGCATAAGGATATTGCCATTCTAAAATCCATGGGGGCCTCCTCCATGGGGATCTTGAAGATCTTTATCATTGAAGGAGGGGTTATCGGGCTTGTAGGGACAGCCCTGGGAACAATCGTTGGCCTTGGAATGGCGTTCAATCTAGATAAGATTGTTGCCTTTTTAGAAAACCTTTTTGGCTTTAAGATTCTTTCACCGGACGTCTACTATATTGAAAAATTCCCTTCCCAGGTGAATCCTCTCGATATCGGACTGATCGTGATGACGGCGATTCTCATCAGTCTCCTGGCGACCCTTTATCCCTCCTGGAGGGCATCGAAACTCGACCCCGCTGAGGCATTGCGATATGAATAAGAGGAAGAGGTCTTTTAAGGAAGAAGCTCTGCAAGCCCTCTCCCGTGGGGAATGGAAAAAGGCGCTCGGAAGCTTCCGAAATCATTGCGCCCGGAAGCCGGAGGACGTTCGATCACGACTCAAGGTGGCCGAATTGTTGGAGCGGTTGGGTCAAAGAGGAGAGGCCGTCCAAATGTATCGAAAGGTGGCCGAGGCCTATGCCTCGGATGGTTTTATTCTTCAAGCCATCTCCGTCAACAAGATAATCTTAAGGATGAATCCTTCCTCGGAGGATGTCAGTGAGCGGTTGGCACAACTCTATTCGGAAAAAATCAGAGAGGCAAAACCCGCTCGTCCATTTCCACATATCCCGCTCTTCTCCGAGCTCGAGAAGCAGGAACTCCAATTATTGCTCTCGCACATCCAAAGCAAGACCTATCAGAAAGACTCCCTGATCTGCCGAGAAGGAGAAGGAGGGGACTCCCTCTTTGTCATCAGTCGGGGAGAAGTGGTGATTATCAAGCAGACGTCAGGGGGGAAAGAGATCCGGGTTCAAAGCCTCAAGGATGGGGATTTCTTCGGAGAGTTCGGTTTTTTCATAGATCAAAAAAGACACGCCACGGTTAAGGCAATGACGGACTGTGAACTCCTGGAGATCTCCAGAAATGGACTCCACGAGATGATCAAGGTCCACCCCAGATTGAATGAAGTGCTCCAGAATCTTTTCAAAGAACGAGTTTTAGACAACTTCCTCGCTCTCTCCCCTTTATTCTCCTCCCTCACTTTTGAGGAGAGAAGAGAGGTGATGAAACGGTTTCATCTTCGTAAGGTCCCTGAGGAGACAATTCTCTTCAAAGGAGGAGACCCTCCCACCTCCCTCTTTATGGTGAGAAATGGAGGAGTGGAGATCTTTACTCAAAACGGTCATGGGAAAAAAGTGATATTAGCACTTTTGCAAAGCGGGAATATTTTTGGGGAAATCGGGCTTCTCTTCGATAGGCCCCGAATGGCGAATGCGAAGACCACCCGACCGACAAAATTGCTGGAAATCACCCAGGAGGATTTTAAAGCCTGCCTCCTCCAGTTCCCCAGCCTTCAGATGAAACTCAAAGAAGTTTCTCTGAAGCGCCTCTCTCGGACGAAAGAGCTCCTTTCCCAAGAGGCCGTTCAAAAGGCCAGGGAGGCGATGGTTTGAAAGAGTTGATTCAAGTCCAGAAGCTTTTTAAGTCGTATGGAAACGGAACAAAACGTGTGGAGGTTCTCAAGGGGGTCGATCTCACTTTTTCTGGAGGGGAGAAAATTGCCATCGTAGGCGCGTCCGGCGTTGGAAAGACGACCCTTCTTCACGTCTTGGGCACGCTCGATCGGCCGACGGCTGGAAAGGTTCTCTTTGAAGGAAAAGACATTTATACCTTGAATGAAAAGGATCTTGCCTTTTTTCGAAATCGTGAGATCGGATTTGTTTTTCAATTTCATCACCTGCTTCCCGAATTCAATGCCTTGGAAAATACGATGATGCCCTGTCTGATCCAAGGGATCCCGAAGGAGGAGTCTGTCTCTCGGGCAGAAGCGATTCTCACTTTGGTGGGTCTCAAAGAGCGTTTCTCTCATAAACCAGGGGAACTTTCCGGAGGGGAACAACAAAGGGTGGCCGTGGCGAGGGCTTTGGTTTTGGAACCGAAAGCCCTGCTGGCCGATGAACCCACTGGAAACCTGGATACCAAGACAGGAGAGTCCGTCTTTGATCTCCTCCAGGAAGTGAATCGGATCAAAGGGGTCACCCTCATCGTCGTGACCCATAACCTAAAATTGGCTGAAAAAATGTCCCGCCAGATCCAACTCATCGATGGAAAGGCATCGGGATAGGTAAGGTCTCCTTTACAAAAAGAGCGGGATTTGATATTAGAATGAAAATTTTCTCATCCCATCTGATCCGGAAGTTGGAGTAGAGAGTCCGTATCGGAATTCAAAGAATGGGAAGGGACCTGCGCATGCTCGTGAGACAAATAGGTCTTGTCCTCCTCGTCCTCTCTTTTTTCATCGGGATAGGTGCCGGAGCCGAGGAAAGCATTTATAAAATCATGATCCTAGGAAATGTAAAGGTTGAAGAAGGGGTCATCCGGGGAGCGATCAAAAGCCGGGAGGGGGGTCCCTTTTCTGTCGAAAAGATCCGCGAGGATCTACGATCCATTTTTGATCTGGGTTCTTTCACCGATGTGCAAGTCGATATCAAACCGACCCCTCAGGGCAAAGAAGTGATCTTCATCGTCGTGGAAAAGCCCTCGATCAAAGACCTCTTGATCAAGGGAAATGACAAGGTGAAGCTGGACGATATTAAAGAGAAGATGACCCTCACGCCACGCTCCATCCTCAACCTCGAAAAGGTGAAAGAGAATTCAGAACAGATCCGGAAACTTTATTTCTCGAAAGGGTATTACGGGGTCAAGGTGGAATACAAGGTCGACTATTTGGAAACCAATGAAGCCGTCGTCACTTTTACGATCTCTGAAGGCCCGAAGGGACATATCCAAAAAATCGTCTTCAAAGGGAACAAGAATATCAAATCCTCACAGTTGAAGAAGCTGATGGCGACCAAACAAAGGAATATTTTATCCATCATCACCAAGACCGGGACCTTAGATGAAGATATCCTTAAAAATGACCTTCAACTCCTGACCGCCTACTATTTCGACCAGGGTTATCTCGATGCGAAGGTCTCCGAACCCAAGATCAATCTCTCCAATCCGAAAAAGATCCAGATCGAGATTGGGATTGTGGAGGGACCTCGATATCATCTCGGGAATATCGACTTTAAAGGGGATGTCCTCATAACCAAAGAAGCCCTCTTCAAGGTTCTCAAAATAAAGCGGGGAGATGTCTACAGCAACACGGTCATTCGAAAAGAGGTCAATGCCCTCACGGAAAAATTTGCCAATCAAGGCTATGCCTATGTAGAGATCAACCCCGAAATGTCTGTGGACAATAAAAATCTATTAGTCCACCTTACCCTTGAAATTGAAAAGAAGAAGCGTGTCTTTTATGAAAAGATTCAGGTGGTTGGGAATACCAAAACCCGTGACAAGGTGATTCGCAGGGAGCTTGCGGTGGCCGAGGGAGAACTTTACAACGCTGCCGATATGAATAAGAGTCGTGATCGACTGAAAAAGACTGGGTACTTTAAAGAGGTGGACTTTACCACCAGCCGTGGGAGCACTGAAGAAAAAATCAACCTCGATCTCAAAGTCGAGGAAACTCCGACCGGTGCTATCACTTTCGGAGTTGGGTATAGTACGATTGAAAGCGTGGTGGGCTCTGCTTCCATCTCCGATCGCAATCTTTTCGGGTTGGGTTACTTCGTGAGTCTGAGGTTCAACCTCGGATTTGAAACCCAAACCGGTAAACTAAGCTTTACGGATCCCTATTTCTTAGGATCTCGCTATGCCGCCGGGTTTGACCTCTATCATGAAAGAATAGAGTACTTTGAAGAATATAGCTATAAAATTACAGGAGGGGATCTCCGTCTCGGAAGGCAATTGACCGATAGCCTTCGCATTGATGCGATGTACAAATTGGAGAACATCGATGTTTATAATGTGGCCGATAACGCCTCTCTCAATGTCAAAGCCCAGAAAGGGAAAAAGACGACGAGCGCTATCTCTCTGACCCCCACGATAGACACTCGTGACGACTACTTCAATCCCCGACGGGGGGGTAAACATAGCCTTTTCATTCAAAACGCAGGAGGTATTTTAGGAGGGGATAACGACTTCGTTAAAGCGCTGGCACAGACCAGTTGGTTTTTCCCCTTACCTTTAAATTCGACTCTCAACCTTCGCGCCCAGGTGGGGGTGATTTCAAGTTATGGTGGGAAAATCATCCCCATCTATGAAAAATTCTACGTCGGAGGTATCCACACGGTTCGAGGTTTTGAATATGGGAAGGCGGGCCCTGTGGACATCAATGACGAGCCAATCGGCGCGAATAAAATGGTGGTCTTCAATACAGAACTGATCTTCCCCATATCTCGTGAGATCGGCCTGAGGGGGGCTTTGTTCTTCGATATGGGGAAAGGGTTTTATAAGTGGAGCCAAATCACCCCGTTGAGATTCGGTGCAGGGCCTGGAATTCGTTGGTACTCTCCATTCGGGCCTATCCATATCGATTTCGGGTTTAACCTCAACCCCAAAAAAGGGGAGAAAGGGACTGTGCTCGAATTTACAGCGGGGACTGTTTATTAAGGAATTTATTTAGGTGTTTGAACTTAACGGAGAGGAGAAATGAAGATGGTCGAAAAAAAGGTAAGTTTTGTCATAGGATTAATCCTACTGGGATGGCTCGGTTCAGGTTGGGCTGCAGAATTAAAAATTGCTTACGTCGATATCCAGAGGGCAATCAACGAAAGTAATGCCGGCAAGGACGCGAAAAAGGTGATTACCAAGGATGTCGAAAAGTTTCAGCGTCTCGTCGCGGACAAGCAGAGAGAGCTTCAAACCATGAAAGAATCTTTTGAGAAGCAGGCCCTCATGCTGACCCCGGATGCCAGGGCAAATAAAGAGAAGGAATACCAGAACAAGCTTCGGGAATTCCAGAGGTGGGGGGAAGACACCCAGAATGAACTCAATCAGAAGCGAATGGAGATGGAGCGAAACATCTCGATGGCCCTCGTGAAGGTGATTCAAAAATTGGGAGCGGACGAAGGTTATACCCTCGTCTTAGAAAAGAACGAGAACATTGTGCTCTTCGTTTCCAAGACGATTGACATCACCGATCGGGCGATCAAAGCGTTTGACGCTCAAAAAAAATAGATTCAGGACAGCAGAAAACCAGGAAATCAGGATGTCAGGATCCTTCACCTGATATTGTGGTATAATGGTATCCGCACCCTGATCAGCTGGTCACCTTGGATGAGATTGGGCAACGAGGATGAAAAAGAAACTCAAGGAATTGGCCCTGTGGGTGGATGGAACAGTCGTTGGAGATGGGGAGATAGAAATCTCCGGAGTCGCGGCCATTGAAGAGGCCCGGGCAGGAGAGATCACCTTCATTGCCCATCCGAAGCACCTTCCGAATCTCAACAAAACCGATGCCTCAGCGATCATCGTCTCAAAAGAGGTGACCCAAGCGGACAAGGCTCTTCTTTGCGTGACCCATCCCCATTTAGCCTTTGCTAAAATCCTCACCCTTTTTTCACAAAAGCCTTATCAGCCCAAGGGGATCGATCCCAATGCCTGGATCAGCCCTACGGCAAAATTAGGGAAAGACCTGACTGTCTATCCTTACGTCTACATTGGTGACCGTTGCTCGATCGGAGATCGGGCCACCTTTTATCCTGGAGTCTCTGTGGGTGAGGATTCTTCCATCGGAGAAGACTCAATCCTTTACCCCAATGTCTCGGTCTATTCTGCGACAATCATCGGGAAACGGGTTATGCTTCATAGCGGCGTAGTGGTCGGAAGTGAGGGATTCGGGTATGTGAAAGAGGGAAAAAGAAATTTGAAGATTCCTCAAGTCGGGATCGTTGAAATTGAGGACGATGTCGAGATCGGTGCCAACACGACTATTGATCGAGCCGCGCTGGGCAAGACGATCATCCGGAGAGGGGTGAAGATCGATAACCTCGTTCAAGTGGCTCACAATGTTGTGATCGGCGAAGACTCCATCATCGTCGCTCAGGTGGGAATTTCGGGTTCGACCAAGATCGGGAGCAATGTCACGTTGGCCGGACAGGTGGGGGTGGTGGGCCACGTTGAAATTGGAGATAATGCCATGGTAGGCGCCCAAGCTGGAGTGACACACGATCTGCCTGGTAACCGGGGATATGTGGGAAGTCCTGCTTTGCCCCACCGCGAATTTCTCCGGGCCATCACTGTCTTTCCGAAACTTCCGGAGATGAGAAAGACACTCCTCGACCTTGAGAAGCGTCTCCAAAAGATGGAAGAAGCCCTCTCTTTGGAAGGAAAGGAAAAGGAGAAGTAGATGATAGAGATCAATGAAATCATGAAAATTCTTCCCCATGCCTACCCCTTCTTATTGGTGGATCGGATTATTGAGTTGGAGCCGGGAAAACGGATCGTGGGAATCAAAAATGTCACTTATAACGAACCCTTCTTCCAGGGCCATTTTCCGGGTCGGCCCATCATGCCAGGGGTACTGATCGTGGAGGCCATGGCTCAGGCGGCCGGGGTGCTCGCTTTCAAATCAATGCCCGAAGAGGAGCAGGGGAGACCGGTCTACTTTTTGGGAATCGATAATGTCCGTTTCAGAAAACCCGTCGTCCCGGGAGATCAACTTCGTCTTGAGCTGGAAATCACGAAGCATCGTCAAGCGATCTGGGGATTTAAGGGAAAGGCCTTGGTCGATGGAAAATTAGTGGCTGAGGCAGAACTCTTAGCCATGTTAGGAGACGAAAAATGATTCATCCCACTGTGATCATCGATTCAAAGGCTGAAATCGGCGAGGGAGTTGAAATTGGACCTTACTCTGTCGTTGAAAAGGATGTTTCCATTGGCGAGGGGACAAGGATCGGACCCCATGTCATCATCCGGGAAGGGACCAAAATAGGGAAAGGATGTCGGGTCTTTCAGTTTGCCTCGATCGGAGAGGCCCCCCAGTTTTTTGGGTACAAAGGAGAGAAGACTTTCCTTCAAATTGGCGACCGCAATATCATCCGGGAGTTTGTCACCCTCCATCGAGGCACGGTGAAGGGAGGGGGAAAGACCGTCATAGGAAATGACAATTACTTCATGGCTTATTCCCATGTCGCCCATGACTGTCATATTGGGAATCAGGTGGTGATGGCCAATGGAGCAACCTTGGGAGGACACATCCTCATCGAAGATCATGCGATTATTGGCGGGTTGTCTGCGATCCATCAATTCTGCCGGGTTGGCACTCACGCGATTCTGAGTGGCATAACCGGCGTGTCCCAGGATGTTCCTCCCTATATGATGGCCGCTGGAAGCCGAGCGAAGCTTTATGGTCTCAACTCCGTCGGTCTAAAACGCCACCAATTTTCAGAGCGAGAGATCAAGGCTCTGAAGAAGGCCTATCGGATCATCTTTCGTTCCGGTCTCACTCTGGAGAAGGCGATGAAGGCCGTTGAGGAAGATGACATTTTTCAGATCCCAGAGGTCCAGCATCTCCTCCAGTTTATTCAACATTCGAAGAGGGGGATCTGCCGTTAAGTGGAAAAACTCAAGGTCGGAGTCGTCGGTGTTGGTTACTTTGGTCAATTCCATGCGGAGAAATATGCCAAGATGGAAGGTGTGGAATTGGTCGGCGTGGTCGATGTGGATGGGTCCCGCGCTAGGGAAATCGCCAAACGATACCGAACCCAGCCTTTCTTCCGTTATGCAGACCTTTTCCAAAAAGTCCAGGCGGTCAGCATCGCCGTCCCCACACCCTTCCACTATTCAGTAACGAAAGAGTGCTTCTTGCAAGGGATCGATGTTCTGCTGGAAAAACCCATCTCCAGTACGCTTGAGGAAGCGGATAAATTGATCAGCTTGTCAGAATCGAAAGGCTTGATCTTCCAAGTAGGCCATTTGGAACGATTCAATGGAGCCTTGTCCACCACTGAGGGGAGGGTGCAACATCCATTGTTTATCGAATCTCATCGGTTGGGTCCCTTCTCAGGAAGGGGAGCCGAGGTCGATGTCGTGTTGGACTTAATGGTTCATGATCTCGATATCATTTTGAGCCTCGTGGATGCAAAGGTGAAACAGGTCCAGGCCATCGGGATTCCCGTCCTCACCCACACCCCGGACATCGCCAATGCCCGTATTGAATTCGAAAATGGATGTACAGCGAATTTGACCGCAAGCCGAGTTTCCGAAGAGAAGATTCGGAAAACCCGGATCTTTCAGGCGGATGGAATCCTTTCTATCGACTACCTTTCTCAAAAACTCTTCCTTTCCAAAAAAGGGGTTCCCCCTGGAGGAGAAAAGATTCCTGAAATGGTTACCGAAGAAATCCCAGTCAAGAAGATCGATCTTCTGGAGACCGAGATTCACTCCTTTCTTCAGAGTGTGAGGAATCGTAAGAGACCCCGGGTCTCAGGAACAGACGGAAGGCGGGCATTAGAGCTGGCACTCCGGATCATCCAGAAGATTGATGATCTCAACGAAAAAAAGAAATAGTGGGGCGACCTGAACGATGGAATCGAAGAAGATCCTGTTAGTCGCTGGAGAAGTTTCAGGGGACCTTCATGGATCCTACCTGGTGGAGGCCATTCAATGCATTGATCCGGAAATACAGTTTTTCGGGGTCGGGGGAGAGAGGTTGAAAAGAACGGGGATGAGGCTCCTCCATCATTCTCAATCCCTTTCTGTCGTGGGGATCACCGAAGTCTTCGCAAAACTGGGGTCCATCTTAAAGGCCTTGCGGACATTGAAAAGGTCTCTCGAAAGGGAGAAACCGGATCTTGTCATCCTGATCGATTTTCCTGATTTCAATCTTCGGTTGGCAAAAATAGCCCATCGAAGAGGAATCCCCATTCTTTACTACATCAGTCCTCAGATATGGGCCTGGAGACCTAAAAGGATTAAGTTAATTGCTCGGCTGGTGAAAAAAATGGTCGTTCTCTTCCCTTTTGAAGTTCCTCTCTATGAGGCCGCAGGGGTCGATGTCGAGTGGGTGGGCCATCCGCTTCTCGATATCGTGAAGCCGACTCTCTCCAAGGAAATGGCCTTCCAACAATTTGGTCTGGATCCCAAACGAAGAACCGTCGGGTTACTCCCTGGAAGCCGAATCCATGAGATAGAAAGGCTTCTTCCTCCTCTTCTGGCCTCGGCTCATCTCCTCCAAAAAGAGATTCCTGATCTTCAGTTCGTCATCCCTCTCGCCCCCGGGATTCCCAAAACGACCCTGTCATTCCATATGAATAATATTTCGGTGCCTGTGAAAGTGGTGGAGGGTTTCACCTATGATGTGATGAACCTTTGTGAACTTCTGATCACAGCCTCCGGGACGGCTACGCTGGAAGGAGCCATTCTTGGAAAACCCATGATCATTATTTATAAAGTTTCTTTCCCTTCCTACTGGGTCGGCAGGGCATTGATTCGAGTGGACCACATCGGTCTCGTCAATTTGGTCGCAGAGAAAGAAATCGCCCCAGAATTGATTCAGAAGGATGTCCATCCCCAAAGGATTGCCGATGAGGCGTTTCGTATCTTAAGGGATCCCCTCCTGAGTCGAAAGATGACAGAATCCATGGGGGAGGTGCGTCAGAAGCTTGGGGAGCCCGGAGCGGCCCAACGGGCTGCCCGCATTGTTTGTTCCATGTTATGTGAAGCGAAATGTTGATATTTCATTACAGGATTAGGAATCATGGTCATTAGGAAACCAAGAAATCAGGCGTCTTTCTTCTCCATCGTTCTTCGCCTGATCGTCTGATATCCTGATCTCCTGATGTCCTGATACCTTCATTAAAAGAACGAAGATGCTAATCTACCGCAGACTTCTTGAATTTGTTAAACCCTACTGGTTCAAATTAGTTCTTGCTGTCATCTGTATGGTCTGCGTCTCTTTTTTGACCTCCATCACAGTTTACCTTGTAAGACCTATCTTCGACGGTGTTTTCTTCAGGAAAGAAGGGGTTCCTTCAGTAACGATTCCGCCGTTCGTAAATAATTTAATCGCACATCTTCATCTTGAAGACCTCTTACTCCAAAGGGGCATGGAGATGCTCCGCTTGCTCCCCGTTATCCTTATCCTTCTCTTTTTATTAAAAGGGATTTTCAACTATGGCCAGTATTACTTCATGAACTTCGTAGGACAGCGCATTATTGCGGATATCCGGGAGAAACTCTATAATCACCTGCAGAACCTCTCTCTGTCCTTTTTTACAAAGACGCCTACCGGCATTGTCATTTCGCGGATTACGAATGATGTGACACTGATTCAAGGAGCAGTCTCCAGTGCCACAACAGGTATTTTTAAAGACATTTTGACTTTCTTCGGCCTCACCCTTGTGGCTTTCCTTCAAAGCTGGAAGTTGGCTATCATTTTTTATATTATCTTCCCTTTGGCCCTTATTCCTATCAAACAATTTGGGAAAAGGATGCGGAAATTCGCTCGCAAGGGACAGCAGCGAATGGGCTCGATTACGACTCTCCTTCATGAAACCATTACCGGAAACAGGATTGTTAAAGCCTTTAATATGGAGGAATATGAGAAGAGGCGCTTCGCTGAAGAGAATAACCGATTATTCAAGACCTTCCTCAAAAGGATCAAGATTCGAGCGCTGAATGCTCCCTTGATGGAATTACTGGGAGGGATCGGAGCGGCGATCATCATCTGGGTAGGTGGTCACATGATCATGCAAGGGGAATTAACCCCAGGCACTTTTGGGTCATTTTTAGCCGCTGTTTTTTTGTGCTATGCCCCCATACGGGATTTAAGCAAGATCAACCTCGAAATCCAAGAGGGTCTGGCTGGAGCAACACGCGTATTTGAGCTTCTTGATACCACCACAGATATCAAGGAGGAAGAGAGAGCCATTTTACTTCCGCCCATTTCTCAGGGAATTGATTTTCAAAAGATCACCTTCAAATATGAACAGGAAATCGTTCTCAAAGATATTTCTCTCAATGTGAAGGTAGGAGACGTGATTGCTTTGGTCGGCATGAGCGGAGCCGGCAAAACCTCTCTCGTGAACCTTCTGCCTCGATTTTATGACGTGGAGCAAGGCCAAATCCTCATCGATGGGCATGACATTCAAAAGGTGACCCTCAAATCCCTCAGAGATCAAATTGGCTTGGTCACGCAGCAAACGATCCTCTTCAATGATACGGCTCGGAATAATATCGCCTATGGAGATCAGAATTGTTCCGATCAGGAGATCATTGAAGCAGCCAAGGCAGCCAAAGCCCATGACTTCATCCAGAAATTGCCCCAGGGGTACGATACGATCATCGGTGAGCAGGGGGTCAAACTCTCCGGAGGGGAGCGTCAGCGCATCTCCATCGCCAGGGCCCTCTTAAAGAATGCTCCTATTTTGATTTTGGACGAGGCCACCTCCTCTCTGGATTCCGATTCTGAAACAGAAGTCCAAAAGGCATTAGATGGGTTGATGAAAGGGAGAACGGTCCTCGTCATCGCCCATCGACTCTCAACCGTACGAAATGCCCACCGGATCATTGTTCTTTCTGAAGGCCGGATGGTAGAACAAGGGACCCATGAGGAATTGATCGCCCTCAACGGTGAATATCGGCGTCTCCATGATCTTCAATTCAAAGAGGATGTGGGAATACGAACGGCGGCCAGGCCGAAGGTTTACTAAACCTCAATGACGGATTGCGGATCGCGAAATGGGGAATTAAATTCTGAAATCCGCATTCCGAATTCCGAAATAGATGAGATGGTCTATAAAACTCTAAAAAAGAAGCTGGTGTCCTGGTTGGGTCCGTGGTTAGCCTATTGGGCCATCAAGATTCTGGGCCGAACCATGCAGTTTGAAGAGATCAATTCAGAGATTCCGAGACGGTTCTGGAAGAAAGGGATTCCAGCCATCGGGGCCTTCTGGCATGGAAGGTTATTGATGATGCCGATCGTCTATAAAGGAAAGGATTTGAGTTTCCTCGTTTCTCCCCATCGGGATGGCCAGGTGGTGGGGAAGGCCCTAAGACGGTTCGGTTTCCATGCCATCTTGGGCTCAACCACTCGAAAAGGTTTTTCCGGGTTCAAACAAATGGTCAAGACTCATGGGTCCGATATTGCCATTGTCCCTGATGGCCCGAGGGGACCTCGCCACCGGGTGCAAACGGGTGTGATCGAGTTGGCCAAACTGACGGGAAGGGCTGTGGTTCCATTGACTTTCAGCGCCTCGAAAAGGAAGATCTTTAACACCTGGGATCAATTCCTCCTCCCCTACCCGTTCTCAAAAGGGGTGTTCATCTGGGGAGAACCGATTGAGGTGGATCAACATGGGGACCAGGCCCATCTCGAGGAGAAAAGAATCCTTTTAGAAAATCGTCTCAACGAGTTGACGGACAGGGCGGACCATTATTTCGATTCCCCTCACCCTCTCCCTCTCCCTCAGGGGGAGAAGGGAGGTCGCTTCGACTCGCAACCGAGGTGAGGGGGGCGTTTACAGAAGATGCTCTACTACCTCTACAATATCCTACTCACGTTTCTTCTCATTCTTGCAAGTCCCTATTTTCTCTTCTGGAGCCTCTTCCAAGAGAAATTTCGAAAGGCATTGCCTGAACGATTGGGATTTTTTCAAAGCCCGTCCTTCCAAAGGCCCATTTGGGTCCATGCCGCATCGGTCGGAGAAGTATTCTGCTCAGTTCCTCTTCTGAAGAAGATTAAGGAGGAGTTTCCCCATTCCAAGATTGTTTTAACGACGATCACCTCAACGGGGAATGAGGCAGCTAAAACCCGCGTCCCTGAAGCCGACCGAGTCTTTTTTTTGCCGATCGACCATCCCCTCATCATTCGGAGAGCCATCGAAAAAATCCAACCCAGCATCCTCCTCATTGCAGAGACAGAACTCTGGCCCAACCTGCTCCGGTCTTGTGGGAAAAAAGGAATCCCTGTCATTCTCTTCAATGGGAGGATCTCCCAAAGGTCATTTCGACGTTACTTCCGCTTCAAATTCTTTTTCAAAGAATGTCTGAAATATATCTCCCTCTTCTTAATGCAGACAGACGAAGATCGAAAGCGAATTTGTGAGATCGGAGGGGAATCTCAAAAGACAAGGACGGCGGGCAATTTAAAATTCGATCAGACCTTCCCTCCCTTCACCCGAGAAGCCCTGACTAGAATAGCGAAAATGCTCGGTCTTCATGGGACGGAGAAAATCCTCATCGCAGGTTCCACCCACTCCGGAGAGGAGGAGATCCTGGTGAGCCTTTACAAGGAATTGAAAGAGATGCCCCCCCCTCTTATCCTCATTCTTGCCCCACGACATCTCGAACGGCTGGAAGAAGTGGAGGGAATCCTGAAAAAGGAGTCCATATCATGGGTGAGGAAAACTGCCCTTTCCCCGGGTGCAGGTCAATCTGATCAAAAACACCCTGAGGTGATCCTCCTGGATACGATGGGGGAATTGATGGGCATTTACAGCCTCGGGACATTGGTCTTTGTGGGTGGAAGTCTTGTCCCCATCGGGGGCCATAATCCCCTCGAGCCTTTGTTTTTTAAAAAATGTGTCCTCTTTGGTCCCCATATGTTTAATTTCTTAGAAATCTCTACCCGTCTGATTGAGGACGGAGGAGCGATCCAGGTGTCTGGAAAAGAAGACCTCTTCTCGCAATTGAAACGGCTCCTTTTTGACGAAGTTGCACAAAAAGAGGTGGGAGAGAAGGGTCATCAATTTCTTCAGAAGCATCAGGGAGCGACAGAAAGAATGTTTGAGGAGATTCGACCCTTCCTCAACCGAATGCAGAATGCGGATTGCTGAATGCGGAATGTTAAGTCCCGAGTTATGAGTTTGGAGGTCCAAAAGTAAAAGTCCGCATTGCTCATTCCGAAATCCGCAATCCGAAATCAGAATTTGAGATGATGCGTCGTTTTGATCGATTCCTTTATCGAAAAGAGAAACCCCTTGGGGAAAGAATACTTCTCTTTCCTCTTTACCTCCTCTCTTTACCCTATGGATGGGCTGTTGGTGCAAGATCTCTCTTCTATTCCCTTAGGCTATT
>CAYGWV010000082.1:0-6988 GCA_964353925.1 uncultured Syntrophaceae bacterium
CGGGATAACACCGAGCTCCATGCAGGGGAAAGGAGGAAAAAGGCTTAATCGAAATAATTCGCCAATCAAGAGTATTTTTTACAAAAGAAATCCTTGGGGTCGCACCTTCAAAATTCATTTTTGGACTTACAGCACCCTGCAGATCAGACCCCTCAGATACTCTCCTTCGGGGTGGCATAAGTTGATGGGATGGTCCCAGGGATGTCCCATTCGACCGATGAGCTGAACGGTTCTTCCTGAATCCAATGCCGCAGAGAAAACTATTTTCTGGAACAGGTCCCAGCTCATATGGTGAGAGCAAGAGAAGGTGAAGAGGAGACCTTCCTTATTCAACAAACGAAAGGCCCAGAGATTGAGATCTTTATATCCCCTCGATGCTCCCGGAAGATGCCCTTTCTTCTTAGCAAATGGAGGAGGATCGAGAATCACGATATCGTACCCGGGTTCGAGGCCCCTCATGATCTCAAACACATCTCCTCGAATCAATCGATGGGGGACTTTCTCCAGTTGGTGTAACCTGAAATGTTGCTCTGCTATTGCCAAAACCTCCTCAGAGGAATCGATCAGGGTGAAATCCTTTGCCCCTCCCGATCCCGCATGAATAGAAAAAGCGCCCGTATAGGAGAAACAGTCTAAAATCTTCTTTCCTTTTGAAAATTCTCTTAAAGAAAAGCGATTTTCTCTCTGATCCAAATAGAAACCGGTTTTTTGCCCCTTTTTTACGTTGACTCTAAAACGGCAGCCATGTTCTTCAACCTCGATCCATTCCGGAACATCCTTGCCGTATAGAAGGCCACTCTGCTCTGCCAACCCCTCCTCACTCCTTGTCGCCACGTCGCTTCTTTCATAAACACTCCGGGGACGGAAATCTTTCACCAGTAAATTAATTAACATCTCTTTTAACCGATCCATCCCGGCTGTCAGACATTGGAGGACAAGGGTCTCTCCATAACGATCCACTATCAACCCCGGAAGGAAGTCTCCCTCTCCGTTGATGACCCGGTAAGCATTCGTCCTTCCCCTCGACCAATTTTCTCTTAAAACAACCGCTCTTGAAATCCGGCCTCCAAAGAAATTCTCTCCCAATTCTTCCTTTCTTTGCGTCAGGAGACGCACGATGATTTGGGAGCGGGGATTGATATGTCCACGGCCCAGGAACTGCCCCCCCTGGGAATAGACCTCCCCAACCTCTCCAGGAGAGACTTCTTCCTCTACCTTGGCGACCGCACCGGAGAAGACCCAGGGGTGCCCACGCAACACCGGCTTCTCTTTGCCTCTCTTCAAAACGATCCTGGGAAGGGTAATCATTTTTCTAACCGTGGATGAGGGGATGTAGGGGTTGGGTGGTGGAGTAAACGGAAATAAAACATGAGTAAGTTTGATTAAGCACTTACGTATCGCATTTTACTTGAAGTCACTCTTGTCCAAATTGGGAATTCGGTCGATCATTTATCAGTCAGTACAAAATAGTGTAGACCCTGGAGACTAAATCCCTCCTTCCCTCCCTTTACCCTCCGGGCCAGAGGCCCTCTTGGGCCGGCGGCAAAAGGGAGTCCCGCCTTTCGCGGGATTTGGCAAAGAGGGGTTGGGGGAGATTTTCAGAACAATATGTCTACTCAATTATGGACTCCTTAATAATTCAAGGCATTAGGGTGTGCTTCTCGTGAAACTTGTCTTTGCGAAAGCAGGGAATGAAAATCCAGAACCTAAGATTCGACACCTCTGGATTCCTGCTGGAGTTTATCCCGATTGAAATCGGGGCAGGAATGACAAACTGGAAGGCCACCAACCTCAGAAACGATGAATCATCTTTCTGCCTTAGCTACTCTCCCTATCTCCTCATCTCCCCATCTTTTCTTTTGAGCGCTCTCTCGAGCAAGTTTCCGACGAACCCCTTATAGGTGATCCCTTGAACTTTGAGGGCTCTGGCCATCCCGGATTGAGGAGAGATATCGGGGTTGGGATTCACTTCTAACACATAGATTTTCCCATCCCGGTCAACGCGGAGATCTACCCTGGCATAATCCCGACATCCGAATAGTTTAAAAACTCTAAGAGCGATCTGTTCCACCCTCTTTTTCACCACCGATTCCAGGGGAGCAGGGCAGATCGGTTTTGATTTTTGATACTCGGGGCTCTCGGTGACCCATTTGGCCTCATATCCGCATATCCTGGGAATCCCTTCGGGGAACTCGGAGTAGTCGATTTCTGAGATAGGCAGGACTTCCACCTTACCGTTGGTCTCCACCAAACCCACATTCAACTCCCTGCCCTCCACGAATTCCTCCACCAAGGCAGGCTGTTGATACTGTTCGATCACATATCGAATCTGCTTAACCAAGGCCTCATCGTCAAAGACCACACTCTCTCTCGATATCCCAAGACTCCCGTCTTCATGAAGAGGTTTGACAATGATCGGAAAGCTATTCCTCTTCGCAGCGCCCACAGCCCGCTCAAAGATTCGATATCGAGGGGTCAGGATGTCTTGAGACTGGAGGATGTCTTTTACTTTTCCTTTGTCTTGACACAACCCGAGCGTAAGAGGAGAGGATCCGGTATAGGGCATTCGGAAAAGATCCAACAAAGCGGGAATATTCATCTCCCAGCAGCTATGCCCGTAAACACTTTCGCATAAGTTGAAGACGACATCGGGTTGGTACTCCTTCAGCCAGTGGATGATCTGGAAAATTTCATCACGAACGGCGATCACCACGCATTGATGCCCGAGAGACCGGACGGCATTTTCTACAGCTTCGATCTCCTCGATGATCGCCCCCTCCGCCAGGATATCCTTTTCCTCCCCTTTCCGGAGCCGTTCAAAAAGATTATACAAGATCACTACTTTGAGCACGAATCCTCTCCTTCCCCTTTCACGCTCAAGCGGTCACCTTCTTCGAAACCGCTTTTTCCTCACCCGTGGACCTGGTTTTCTTGAATTCAAGGATATTCGGTTCCGGGTACTCAAAAACCTTCCCCTCGTAGTTTCTCAAGACAATCTTCCCCCTGCCCTTTGAAACCAGGTAATCCGGCTGTAACGGAATCTTTCCTCCGCCCCCGGGCGCATCGACGACATAAGTGGGCACGGCATAACCCGTGGTGTGACCCCGCAGTTTCTCCATGATCTGAATCCCCGTCGCCACAGAGGTTCGGAAGTGTTCGGTTCCCATGGCCAGGTCGCACTGATAGATATAATACGGGCGGACTCGAATCTTGAGGAGTTCCTGAAGCAGCTTCTTCATAATGTAGGGTTTATCGTTAATCCCTTTGAGAAGAACGGTCTGACTCCCCAACGGAATCCCCCCATCGGCAAGCTCCCCGCAAGCCTTTCTCACCCGATCGGTGATCTCCTTCGGATGCGTGAAATGGACGGAGATCATGAGGGGATGATATTTCTTTAACATCCTCACTAACCCGCCCGTAATCCTCTGGGGAAGCGTCACCGGAACTCTCGTTCCGATTCGGAGGACTTCAATATGGGGAAGCGCCCTCAATCGGCTCAACATCTCCTCCAGCCTCTCATTTTCCAGTAGGAGCGGATCCCCTCCTGATAAGAGGACATCCCGAACCTTTCGATGGCTCTTCAGATACTTGAGAACCTCCTCAAAATTTCCCTGGGTGATGGACCGCTCACTGCTCCCCACCAATCGCCTCCGCGTGCAGTATCGGCAATAGACGGCACATTGATCCGTAACGAGCAAAAGCACCCGATCCGGATAGCGATGGACGAGGCCCGGCACCGGAGAATGATTGTCCTCTCCCAAGGGGTCCACCATTTCACTTTTTGATAAATGCATCTCCTCGATTCGAGGGATGGCCTGTCTTCGGATGGGGCAATTGGGATTGACCGGGTCCATCAGACTTGCAAAATAAGGAGTGACGGCTAAGGCTAATCTTCCTTTCGAATGGTTGATCCCTTCTATCTCCTCAGGGGTCAAATCGATGATCTCTTTGAGCTGTTCAAGAGCGGTGACTCGATGTCGAAGTTGCCACCTCCAATCGTTCCATTCCTTGGCTGAAATTCCTTCCCAAACCTGAGGAATGGTTTCTCGCGACTCGTCAGTCTTTTCCCCCTCCATTGGAAGGGAAAACAAATAAAGTTGTGAGGCCCTTCTCGCCCCCCTCGGGGGGACAGATAAATTTGAGTCTGAAGCAGGCTCCATCTTTTCTCCTTCCCGCATATCTGCCGAGCGGACTCCGGTTCGCTTTCTGAAAAACCCTCTCAGAAAACAAAAGAGGAGATATCATTCGATACCTCCTCCCTGACAAAGGAAAAGCCTTCCATCATGATGAGCAGACATGCACCTTTTCTTCTTTCGACGTTGATCTGGGATAATAAACTCCTCTCTTCAATCGGATGGTCTCTTGTTGGCGCCCCCTTTCCTTCAACGAGGGGAGCGCCAACGCGTTGACCATGAAACAACCCCTACTTCTTGGGGGCTTCAGCAGGTTTCGCTGGAGCTGGAGCCGGCGCCGGTGTTCCTGCAGGCGCAGGTGGAGCCGGTGCCTCAGGTGGCTTCGCCTCCTCTTTGGCTGCTGGTTTCGGTGCTTCCTTGGCTTTGCATCCAATACTCATTGCTGCAATATTAATCACCAAGACCAATGCGAGGAAAAGAAAAATCCACTTCTTCATAGTACTTCACCTCCTTTCTGAATAAAATGGGAACCCTCCCCTTTTTTCCCAAATGAAGGAGTTTTCACCCCATCGGGAAAAGAAATCTCTCGGATGACCTTTCTTAGCAACCTTGGATCAACCGGTTTTTTCATAATACGATGAATGCCCATTTTTTTCAATCGAAGAGTGAGTTCATCAGTCACCAAAGGAGTCATCAATATAAAACGATCATTCCATCTCTTCAGGAGGGAAAACCCTTTCTCCAAAACATCGATTTCGACATCGGCTAAGATCATCCCTCCTTCGACATCCTTTTTTCTTTTTTCCAGTTCAGAAAAATCCTCGATCTCTTCTGTCCGAAACCCATATTTCTTCAAAATCTTATTGAGGCTGAGCCGCACAAACTCATCTTTATCAAGAATAAAGGCCCACTTTCCTTTTTCTTTCATAAAGAGAAGTGTACTTCAAGTTTCATGCCAAATTTTTGAAGGCTTCTTTGACAATACATGGAATAATATCAAATGATATTAATAACTTAGATTCTTATTTCCTTCGTTCCTATCTTCAAATCTAAAATAGTAAAAAGGAAAATGGCAAAAATGACCTACGACTTCTTGAACGAAGCGACAAAATGCCCTCCTTTCTTTGCCAGATTTTAGAGAGTATGACGTTTTGCCACTCTTTTTACCTTTAGCCCGCTCCACCCTTATGAAACTCCAAATTAGACACCGGACATCAGACACTAGACTTTTTTATATGAGAAATTAACCATTCGACTGCGCTTAGGACAGCTCTTCAGGGCAGGGCTAAAGGCGCGCTCATGGTTAACCCTGAGCAAGATCCGGGCTTCAGGTTTGGGAGTCGAAGGGTTAACCCTTGCAGTAATTACAGACCTTCCTGAGTTATTATCTTTACTTTTCTATATCCATCGGGGTCTAAGTATCACAATTCTATTTTCTTCCCTTCTGCCTAATGTCTGAAGTCTATGGTCTAATGTTTGAATCGCAGTTTATGAAACCTCGCCGAGTTCCTCCATTCCTTCCATCTTGCGATGGATGGTCCGAACGTTAATCCCCAACAACTGGGCTGCCTTCCTTTTATTTCCTTTCGTGGCCCTGAGAGTTTGAATCAATATCTCCCTCTCCACTTCCTCAAGAGGCGTTCCAATCTTGATGAGGATCACCTCGAGTCTCTGTTTAAAATCTCGCATTTCTTGAGGAAGATGTTGGACATCAATGACGGCTGGACTATTGATTACCAAAATAGACTCAATGCTATTCTCCAACTCCCTTACATTTCCCGTCCATTCGTAATCGGTTAGGAGGTTCATGGCCTTCTGGGAGACGCCTTTCACCTTCATATGATATTTCCGATTATATTTTTCTATAAAGAAATAGACGAGAAATGGAATATCATCCCTCCGATCCCTCAAGGGAGGAAGTTTGATATTCACCACATTCAAACGATAATAGAGGTCCTCGCGAAATCTTCCCTCTTTGACGGCCTCCTGGAGATCCCGGTTGCTTGCCGCAATGATCCGGATATTGACCCTGATCGTCTTATTTCCCCCTGCCCTTTCAAATTCGCCTTCTTGGAGGACCCGCAATAGTTTGATCTGAGTTGCAGGGGGAATATCCTCCACTTCGTCCAAGAAGAGGGTCCCCTGATGGGCCAATTCAAATCGTCCCTTTCGAGAAGCGATCGCTCCGGTGAAGGCGCCCTTCTCATGGCCGAAAAGTTCACTCTCAATAATCCCTTCACTTAAGGAGGCACAACTTACTTTGATGAAGGCCATGGAGGCTCGCGGACTATTGTAATGAATGGCATTGGCAATCAGCTCTTTCCCCGTCCCGCTCTCGCCGATAATGAGAACAGAGCTGTCATAGGGCGCAATATGACGGATGAGCTCAAAGATTTTTACCATCCTCTCGCTTCTCCCGATAATGTTTTTGAAATGAAACTTGTCTTCCAGTCTGGAGCGCAGGTCTCGATTCTGGAGGATCAGGGTCTGTTTCTCTAAAGCCCTTTCCACCAATAAAGAGATCACTCTCGGATGGATCGGTTTTTCGATAAAATCAAAGGCGCCCAATTTCATCGCCTGAACCGCCCTCTCGATCGTCCCTTGGGCAGAGATAACAATCACCTCGGTCTCCGGCCTCAGACCTTTTACGGCTTCCAAAAGTTCGATTCCGTCCATCTTGGGCATGATCACATCGGTAATCACCAGATCGACGATCTCATGCCGAAAACGTTGGAGGGCTTCCTTCCCGTTCGGGGCCAGGAGGATTCCGTGCCCCTTCTTTTTCAACAAAAGGCGAAGGCTCTCCCCGACCGTAGGATCATCCTCAACAATCAAGATGACTTTCTTGTCCATGT
>CAYGWV010000083.1:0-11383 GCA_964353925.1 uncultured Syntrophaceae bacterium
TGTGAAAAAATCACGCTGTATTCGTCTCCCCGGTGAAAACCGGGGTCCAGAGCATTTTTACCCCCTTGAAAACACTGGATTCCGGCTTTCGCCGGAATGACGTGAAACAGCATCAGACCAATTTTTTCACAGCTTAAGGGGGATTGAGGGGGATTTTAACAGAGGGATCGACAGACTCTGTTTTGTAGCTTTATCATTTTGAGAATTTAAATCGAAGGGTTTATTTTCGCTCAATTGGGGTATAAACTTTTATTTTGTTGCAATTCTATTTGCAAAACCTCAAGGGGATGATTATTTTAATGGCATAGTAATCTATGGGGAGTGAGTAGATGGATCCTAATAAATTGACATTGAAAGCCCAAGAGGCTTTGCAAGAAGCAAAATCCATTGCTGAGAAGAAACATCACCAGCAAATTGAGGTGGAGCACCTTTTGTCAGCCCTCCTTGCCCAGAAAGATGGGATCGTTATTCCAATCTTGCAAAAATTAGGGGCCAATCCGGATTTAATCCATTCGCAGTTAGAGAGGGAATTAAACCGGATTCCTCAGGTGACAGGAAAAGGGGCAGGCCAGGTTTACTTATCCGGCCGGGCCAATGAAATTCTGAACGTGGCCTGGAAAGAAGCTGAAGCGTTGACGGATGAATATCTCTCCACGGAGCATCTCCTCATCGCCATCGCGGATGAGAAGCAGGGAGCTTCTTTTCAAATCCTCCAGAGAAACGGGGTGACCAAGGATGCCATTTTCAGGGTGCTGCAGGAGATCCGGGGGTCCCAGCGGGTGACCGATCAGAATCCCGAGGACAAATACCAGGCGTTAAAGCGTTACAGCCGGGACCTCACTGAAGAGGCGAGGAAAGGAAAGCTCGATCCGGTGATCGGGAGAGACGATGAAATCCGAAGGGTGATTCAGGTCCTCTCAAGAAGAACCAAAAATAACCCCGTCTTAATCGGAGAGCCTGGGGTTGGAAAAACGGCGATCGTGGAGGGGCTGGCCCAGCGAATCGTTAAAGGCGATATTCCTGAGACATTGAAGAACAAAAAGCTGGTTGCCTTGGATCTGGGCGCCATGATTGCAGGGGCCAAATTCAGAGGCGAGTTCGAAGACAGGCTGAAAGCCGTTTTGAAAGAGATTTCCAATGCGGCAGGCAATATCATCCTTTTCATTGATGAACTTCATACCTTAGTGGGGGCGGGTGCGGCAGAAGGCGCCATTGATGCCTCCAATATGTTGAAGCCCGCCCTGGCCCGGGGGGAGCTCCGGTGTGTAGGTGCCACCACCCTCAATGAATATCGGAAGTATGTGGAGAAGGATGCGGCTTTAGAGCGACGGTTCCAACCGATCTATGTCAACCAGCCCACGGTCGAAGATACCATCGCCATTTTAAGGGGATTAAAAGAGCGGTATGAGGTCCATCATGGTGTGAAAATATTGGATTCCGCTATCATTGCTGCCGCCATGCTTTCACATCGATACATTTCAGACCGCTTCCTTCCCGACAAAGCCGTGGATCTGATCGACGAGGCAGCGTCAAAACTTAGAATTGAGATCGACAGTGTCCCGATGGAGATCGATGAGGTTCAACGGAAGGTAATGCAACTGGAGATCGAGCGTCAGGCGTTGAAAAAGGAGAAGGACAAGGCCTCCGTCGAAAGGCTGAAAAAACTCGAAAAAGAATTGGCTGATTTAAAAGACGAGGTGAAGGGGAAGTCACTCCAGTGGGAGAATGAGAAGAAGTCGATTTCACGGATCCATCAGATCAAAGAGCAGATCGAAAAAACGAAACAGATGATGAAAGAGGCAGAGCGGGAGGTCAATTATTCCAGGTTGGCCGAGCTGCAATACGGAGAGATGGCAAGACTCGAGGGCGAGTTGAAGAAGGAAGAGGAGAGGCTCGCTGGCCTTCAGAAGAACGAGAAGATGCTCAAAGAGGAAGTGGATGAAGAGGACGTGGCGGAAGTGGTCTCCAAGTGGACCGGCATTCCTGTTTCGAGGATGCTGGAGGGAGAGACGGAGAAGCTGATCCATATGGAAGAGAGGTTGAAGCAGAGGGTCATCGGTCAGGACGACGCGGTCATCGCCGTCTCAAACGCCGTGAGAAGGGCGAGGGCAGGATTGCAGGATCCCAATCGGCCCATCGGTTCCTTCATCTTTATGGGACCCACGGGTGTAGGAAAGACAGAGCTTGCCCGCGCCCTGGCTGAGTTTTTATTCGATGATGAGCAAGCCATGGTCAGAATCGATATGTCCGAATATATGGAGAAACATTCTGTCGCCCGATTGATCGGTGCACCGCCCGGATATGTGGGATACGAAGAAGGGGGATTTCTTACAGAGGCCGTTCGAAGAAGGCCTTATTCCATTGTCCTGATGGATGAGATTGAGAAGGCACATCCGGAAGTGTTCAACATCCTCCTGCAAATTTTGGACGATGGAAGGCTGACCGACGGTCACGGTCGAACGGTTGATTTCAAGAATACGGTGGTCATCATGACCTCCAATATCGGAAGCCAGTGGATTGTGGACTTGGGCGAGAAGGACTATGAGGAGATGCGGCGTCGGGTGATGGACGCCGTCAAGGCTCATTTCAAGCCGGAATTCTTAAATCGTGTTGACGAGTTGGTCATCTTCCACAGCCTGGGGTTGGAACAGATCAAGGCGATTGTTGAGATTCAGCTTAAGAAACTTGAAAAGCGCCTCTTGGAAAGGCGAATACAGCTCAAAATGACTGAAAGAGCGAAAGAATGGTTAGCCAAGGAAGGATTTGATCCTGCGTATGGAGCGCGACCACTTAAACGAGTGATTCAAAAGCAGATTCAGGATAAATTAGCCTTGCGAATATTGGAAGGCAAATTTAAAGAAGGCAGCACGATTACTGCAGATGTGGATGACAGGAAAGGGGAATTGGTATTCAGGGCATAGAGTTGTAACTTAACAATTTTCTTGACAATATTCGAAAAACCTGTTATGGATACAACGTTTTTCCAAAGTTTGCCTTCTGTTCGTACCGGCGGGCAAAGGAGATCTGAAGGCACGTAGCTCAGGGGGAGAGCGCTACCTTGACGCGGTAGAAGTCTGGGGTTCAAATCCCCACGTGCCTACCATTGAAACCGATTCTTTAAAAAGTGAAACATAACTTATTGAAGAAACAACCATTTTAATGAAAACACACTGGAGAGGCATCATTCAGATTTATTTTGAGTGATGCCTCTTCCGCTTCAATTCAAGTAGGATGGCCGGAGAATGGAAGAACAGGTGATTATCACCATGCCCGACGGTGAGAAGCGATCGATTCCGAAGGGTATGAGCCTTAAGGAATTGGCGGATCAATGGGATAAAGACGGGGATAAAGGCGCTGTTGCAGCGCAAGTGGATGGGGCGCTCCTTGACCTCGGCCGGGCGGTGGAGAAAAATGCTGCCGTTTCATTCATCTCCATCCATTCGAAAAGAGGGTTAGAGATATTGCGCCATTCTGCTTCTCATGTCATGGCTCAGGCAGTGAAGGAACTCTTCCCAAATGTCAAACTCACCTTTGGTCCTTCTACAGAAAATGGTTTCTATTATGATTTCGATTATGATCGAACTTTTACGACTCAAGATCTTGAGACGATTGAAAAGAAGATGTCCGACATCGTTGCGAAGGATGAGCCTTTTATCCGGAGAGAGGTCTCAAAAGAGGAAGCCATCGAGACCTTTCAGGGGATGGGTCAGACCTATAAAGTGGAGCATCTGGAGGAACTTCCGGATCATGTCTCCCTCTATCGGCAAGGGAGTTTCTTAGATCTCTGTGAAGGCCCCCATGTCCCTTCGACAGGGAGCATTAAAGCCTTTCGGCTTTTGAATGTATCGGGAACTTATTGGAGAGGGGACGCTCGGAATCAGGTCCTCCAAAGGATTTATGGAACGGCGTTCCCAACCCAACAGGCATTGGAGGAATTTCTCCACATGCTCGAGGAGGCCCGTAAACGAGACCACCGAAAACTGGGGAGGGAACTGGATCTCTTTAGCTTGAGCGAAGAAGCAGGTCCGGGTTTGGTGATCTACCACCCCAAAGGCGCGATGCTCCGGACGATCTTGGAAGATTTTGAGAAGAAGGAGCATCTGAAGCGGGGATATCAGATCGTCATCGGTCCCCATCTCCTCCGGTTGGAGCTTTGGCAACAGTCGGGCCATTTCGAAAACTATCGAGATAAGATGTACTTCACAAAAGTTGAGGATGTGGAGTATGGAATTAAACCGATGAATTGTCTTGCCCATATGCTCATCTATAAATCTCAGATTCGAAGTTATCGAGATCTTCCCATCCGATATTTCGAATTGGGGACGGTCTACCGGCATGAGAAATCCGGCGAGCTCCATGGTCTTCTTCGGGTGAGAGGATTTACTCAGGACGATGCCCATATCCTCTGCCAACCGGATCAATTGAACGAAGAGATTTGCTCCATCATCGAATTTGTGGATGATGTGATGAAGATCTTTGGTTTCGAATATGAGATGGAACTCAGCACCCGGCCGGAAAAGTCCATCGGGTCGGAGGAGGATTGGGAAAGGGCGACGCAAGCCTTGCTTCAGGCCCTCAAGACAAAGAATCTTCCTTATGATGTGAATGAAGGGGAAGGGGCTTTTTATGGTCCAAAGATTGACGTCAAGCTCAAAGATGCACTCAACCGAAGGTGGCAGTGTGCGACGATTCAGGTGGACTTTGCCCTGCCCGAAAGGTTTGACCTGACCTATGTGGGGAGCGATGGGGAACGGCACCGGCCCGTCATGCTTCACCGGGTGATCCTCGGAGCCATGGAGAGGTTTATCGGAGTATTGATCGAGCACTATGCCGGGGCGTTTCCGGTCTGGCTCGCCCCGATCCAGGCCGTTCTGATGACCGTGACCGATCGACAGATTCCTTATGCAGAGGGTGTTTACAATCAACTGATTCAAAAAGGAGTGCGCGTAGAAAAGGACTTTCGGAATGAGAAGTTGGGATTCAAGATTCGAGAAGCCCAGATTCAGAAGACTCCCTATATGCTGGTGGCCGGGGATCGGGAAGTGAAAGAGGGAACCCTCGCTCCACGAAAACGAAGTGGCGAAACATTGAAATCGATGACGGTAGAGGATTTCTTTAAACAAATCGAATCCGAATATCCCACAATATAGATAGTGGGAAGTGGAAAGTAGAGAGTAGATTTAATTTTGTTAAGAGAGTTGAGGATAGAAGGAAGACTTAACGACTTACTACTTTCTACTCTCCACTCTCAAATCAAAAGGAGGTGATGCTTATCGCAAGAGATGTTCGAATTAATCGAGAGATTCGAGCGAAGGAAGTGAGGGTGATCGACCCCGAGGGGAAGCAGTTGGGAATTTTACCAGTGCTCGAGGCACTTCGGCTGGCCATCAATTCTGAATTAGACCTGGTAGAGGTCTCTCCGAAATCGGAACCGCCCGTCTGCCGCATCATGGACTACGGGAAGTTCAAATATCAACAGAGCAAGAAGGCACATGAGGCGAAAAAGAAACAGGTCGTTGTCCATCTCAAAGAAGTGAAAATGAGGCCGAAGACCGAGGAGCACGATTTCCAATTTAAGCTTCGTCACATCGAACGATTCATAAAAGAGGGAAATAAGACCAAAGTGACCATTGTTTTCAAAGGAAGGGAGCTCGCCCATCCTGACCTGGGGAGAAACATGCTGGGCAGGGTGACGGAAGAGGCGAAGGAGTGGGCAAAGGTCGAGCTGGCTCCCAAATTTGAAGGGAGAAATTTCATTATGGTCTTAGCGCCTCTCCAGAGTCAAAAACCAACTTAAGAGATGGGTGACTGTTCACAGACACGGTCACTATTCATTAAAGGAGAAACACGTGCCAAAATTGAAGACCAATCGAGGAGCAGCCAAACGGTTTAAGAAGACCGGCACAGGGAAGATAAAAGCCAAGAGGGCCTTTGCACGTCATATTCTGACGAAGAAGCCGACCAATCGAAAGCGAGGTCTCAGGAGGCCAAAGCTTATCGAGAAGGCGGACTCAAAAGGGATAGGGAAGTTAATCCCGTATTTATAAAATGGTGATTTGTGAGTGGTGAATGGTGAATCGTGAAAATACAATAAATCAAAAACCTGAATCATAAAACGATTGAACAAAACGGCGAATCACCAGCATCAATCAACAAATTCGTAAGTCGTGAATAGTGAATCGGGATCAACCCTGGATGACGAATCCCTAATCACCCACACGAATCACCCATCACCCAAAGGAGGATAATCAATCATGCCGAGGGTAAAGGGAGGACCCAAGACAAGACAGAGACGGAAAAAGGTCCTTAAAATGGCGAAAGGTTATCGGGGAGGGCGAAGCCGGCTCTTTCGAACGGCTGTCGATGCGGTTCATCGGGCTCTGGCTTATGCCTATCGAGATCGAAGGACCAGGAAAAGAGATTTTAGAAGGCTTTGGATTACTCGCATCAATGCGGCGGCGAGGCTTCATGGTCTCTCTTACAGCCGTTTAATGGATGCCCTGAGGAAAGCTCATATCGAGTTGGATCGAAAGATATTAGCCGATTTGGCGGTGAATGATCCCGGCGCCTTTTCTAAAATTGCCGAGATGGCAAAGACAAGCGCTGCAGGGAAATCATCATAAAGCCTGTCCGCAGGAGAAGAGCCTCGTGAAAGAGGAGTTAGAAAAGCTCCGCAACGAAGTCTTAATCTCAATCTCTCAGGCCTCTACGGAAAAAGAGCTTTCTGAAATCCGAGTGGGGGTTTTAGGAAGGAAGGGAAGCTTAACTCAGCTTCTCAAACGTTTGGGGACCCTCGCCGAGGAAGACCGCAGAGAAATAGGCAAAAGGGCAAATCAGGTAAAGGGTGACCTTGAGAAGAGGGTCGAAGAAACCCTTTTGCAGATTCAAGAAAGAGAGAGAAGAGAGGCCCTGGAGAAGGAGAAAATCGATGTCACCCTTCCGGGCAGGAGGGTTCCTGTCGGGAAGAGGCATCCTCTCACCCAGATCCTTGATGAGATCATCGACATCTTCTCCCGCCTTGGTTTCGAGGTTGTGGAAGGACCCGAGGTGGAACTGGACTACTACAACTTTGAAGCCCTTAATATTCCGAAGGGGCATCCGGCCAGAGAAATGCAAGCCACCTTCTTTATTTCGGAGGAGGTGGTGCTCAGAACCCATACCTCACCGATGGAGGTGAGGACGATGGAAAAGCATCCTCCCCCCGTGCGAATCATTTCTCCAGGCCCAGCCTACCGACGTGATTCGGATCCAACGCATTCCCCGATGTTTCACCAGGTGGAGGGACTTTTGGTCGATAAGGGAATTACCTTTGCCGACCTGAAAGGCGTCTTGACCGTCTTTGTTCATCAGATGTTTGGCAAGGGAACGAGGCTTCGATTTCGACCCAGCTTCTTTCCCTTCACCGAGCCGAGCGCGGAGATTGACATCGAATGCTTTATCTGCGGCGGAAAAGGATGCGGGGTCTGTTCGAACACAGGCTGGTTAGAAATTTTGGGCTCTGGAATGACAGACCCGGCTGTATTTGGATTTGTTGATTATAACCCTGAAGAGGTGACTGGTTTCGCATTTGGGATGGGCGTTGAAAGAATCGCTATGCTCAAGTACGGGATCAATGATATCCGGCTCTTCTTTACGAATGATTTGAGGTTTCTGAGGCAGTTTTAGTTGATCTGGTTTCTTTAGTTTATTTCGTTTCTTTCGTTAACTAGATAAACCGGAGAAACCAAACAAACCAAATGAACGAGATAGAGAATGAAGGTCAGTCTGAATTGGCTCAAGGATTACGTTGAGATCCGGATGGATTGGAAAGAGCTGATCCATCTCCTCACCATGGCAGGTCTGGAGGTTGAGGGGGCCACTTCCATAGGGGAAGAATTTGATAAGGTGGTCGTGGCAGAGATCCATTCGATTCGGAAACATCCCGATGCAGATCGACTCTCATGGGTTGAAGCGAAGACCCAGCAGGATACTTTTTCAATCGTTTGCGGGGCAACCAATATCAAAGAAGGTCAGAAAGTTCCTCTGGCCCTTGTGGGAGCCCGGCTCCCGAATGGGATTGAAATCAAGAGATCAAAGATCAGGGGAGTCCTCTCTGAGGGAATGCTTTGCTCAGAGATAGAGCTCGCTCTGGGCCAAGAAGCTTCCGGAATCATGATCCTCCCACCCCAGCTTCCTTTGGGAACAGGCTTGGGAGAGGCCTTAGGTTTGAAAGATACCCTTCTCGACATCAGCATTACACCCAACCGTCCGGACTGCCTCTGCGTGATCGGAGTGGCGCGAGAGATTGCCGCCTTGACTCATCAAAAAATGAAGTATCCGCTCCCTTCCCTTACCGACCGGGGAGAAGAGATCCATCAGAAAACTTCTGTCACGATCTTGGACCCAGACTTATGTCCCCGTTATGTGGCAAGGATGATTGAAGAAGTAAAGATCGGTCCCTCTCCCCATTGGATGAGCGATCGATTGGAAAAGGTGGGGATACGTTCCATCAATAATGTGGTCGATGTGACCAATTATGTCATGATGGAATATGGACAACCTCTCCATGCCTTCGATTTTGAATTCCTGGAAGAGGGTCGGATGGTCGTCCGGAGGGCAAAAGAGGGCGAGGAATTCGTCACCCTGGATGGAGTGAGAAGGACCCTGGATGGGGAAATGCTCATGATCTGCGACGGTGTCAAACCTGTTGCCATCGCCGGTGTCATGGGCGGCCTCAATTCAGAGATCAAAGACGACACAACGAGAGTCCTCCTGGAAAGCGCCTATTTCAACCCCGCGGGGAATCGGAGGACTTCAAAAAAGATCGGTCTGGAGACGGAAGCAGCCTACCGTTTCGGAAGAGGGATCGATTACGGAGGATGCGTCTCCGCGGCGAACCGGGCCACCCAATTGATTCAGGAATGGGCGGGAGGAAGGGTCGTGGAGGGAGTCGTGGATGTCTACCCGGCGCCGATCCGGCCAAAGCCGATCCGTTTACGGGTCAGAAGAATTCACCAGGTTTTGGGAACAGAGGTCTCTGCGAAAGAGGCAAGGAATTACCTGAAAAATTTGGAATTAGAAGTCCAAGAAGAGAAAGAAGACGTCCTCATCGTCGTGCCGGCCTCTTTCCGGGGGGATTTGGAAAGAGAGATCGATCTGATTGAAGAAGTGGCACGACTGAACGGGTACGATAGAATTCCGATTACCCTTCCGACCGGACCTCCCTCCTCGGAAAAGAGAAGCAAAGAATTTCTTGTGGAAAGGAAAGTGATCGAACTTCTCATCGTCCATGGCTACCACGAGGTGATCAACACCAGTTTTACTTCTCCTGTCTTCGGAAATAGGATCGGACTCCCTCCAGACGATCCGAGGCGACAGCCTCTCCGGATCCTCAATCCTTTGGCCGAAGATTTCTCTGCCATGAGAACCACACTCGTTCCTGGTCTGATGGAGACCGTACAATATAATCTCTCCCGTAAGAATTCGAATCTCAAGCTCTTTGAATTGAGAAAAGTTTTCCTTCCTCAAGAGGGGGAGAGGCTTCCAAGGGAAGTTAAGTTTTTGGCGGGGTTGGCCATGGGGTTTGACAGAGGTCCCCACTGGGCTTTTCCGCAGAGGCCTGTTGATTTTTATGATATCAAGGGCAGCGTGGAAGACCTTTTGGACGCCCTGCAAATCAAGGGTGCGAAATTTGAAAAGACAGAGGATGTCCCTTATCTTCATCCGGGAAAGGCATCGAAGGTCGTCCTTGATCAGGAGGTCTTGGGGGTTTTAGGAGAGATTCATCCGGAGGTGTTGGGCCGTTATGATGTTCGCGGGAAGGGCTATCTCTTTGAAATGGACTTCAGTAAAATGGTGAAATGGGCAGGGGAGGGGAGGCGGTTTCAGCCGCTGCCAAAATTCCCAGCTGTCTACAGAGACCTTTCTGTGGTGGTCGATAAAGCCATGGAAACGGAAAGAGTGATGGAAACGATCCGGACTTTCCGGCAGCCCTACGTCGAAGAGGTCACCCTCTTCGATTTTTATCAAGAACCGCCTATCCCGGAAGGAAAAAAAGGGATTTCTTATCGAATCCGATATCAGGCGAATGATCGGACGTTGACGGACGAAGAGGTGAATCAATACCATGACAAGATCCTCTCCAGATTAAAGGAGGTCTTTCAGCTTGATTTAAGGCAGTAAAACCGGCAGTACCATAAGTTTCGCAGGGAAGTGAGCTTCAAAGGCTTTGCAGAGCGGTCATTCGTAAGATTGATGGGGTGCGAGGCATTTTCACTACTTATCCGTCATAGTTAAAGACAAGCAAGAAAGGAGGAGGTCGGCGATGACAAAGGTGGATATCGTTGAGGGGATTTATGAGAAAGTGGGATTTTCTAAGAAAGAGGTGGCTAAAATCGTAGAGTATATTTTTGATATCATCAAAGACACCTTGATCAAGGAAGATAAAATCAAGATCTCCGGGTTTGGGAATTTTGTGGTTCGAAAAAAGAGGTCGAGACGGGGCCGAAACCCACAGACAGGGAACGACATCGAGATCACAGCAAGAAGGATCTTGACTTTTAAGCCCAGTCAGGTCTTAAAGGGAGGCCTCAACCGTAAGGAGTCCTAATTCTTTTTCGGTTCTTATCGACACCTGTCTTTCTTGTTTATGAATGACAGGGGGCAGTTGAAGAGGAAAGATGGCCAGGCTACTCAAAAGGCATGAGATTGAGAACCCCATCTCCCATGAAAGGCTCTATTATCGGATTGGAGAGGTGAGCCGCCTTACAGGTCTCAAACCCCATGTGCTTCGTTATTGGGAGTCGGAATTCAAAGTCATCAAACCCCACAAGGGAGGGTCCTCACAACGGCTCTACCGGAGGAAAGACCTGGACCTCATTCTGAAGATCAAGAAACTCCTGTATGAGGATGGGTTCACCATCGCCGGAGCGAAAAAAAAGATCCGGGATCTCGAGCGATTTGAAAATAAACAGATGAAATTGAAACTGGTCGAGACAGGATCTAATGGAAACGCTCATGAGTTTCTGATCGCTGTTCAGGAGGAGCTGAAGGGGATCAGAGAAATGCTGGAATAGCTCATGCCCATTCAAAAGTGACCCCCGACGTTATTCATTTTTCAAGCCCTTAAGAAAGAGGGAGCATGTCCAAAGTCATCATCGCTTTGCTCATTCTCATATTTTTCTTTGTTTTCCTGCTTTTAATCTGGATACTCTTCCTGACCCTCGCCCTTCTCCTCTTTTCAAAAAAGGGAAAGAAGAGAACCACTCTTCGTCCGGAAATAAAGGGGGATTAAACAGAGTCTGTCCATAAACAGGCATTTCCGTCATGCCGGACTTGATCCGGCATCCAGACGTCGTCCCGACGAAAGTCGGGAACCATCTCAAAGACTGGGTCCCGGTTTTCA
>CAYGWV010000084.1:0-6493 GCA_964353925.1 uncultured Syntrophaceae bacterium
TTTCTGGTTGGAGAGGTGTGAGGTCATGCTGAAGCGCGAGTTCCTTTACCGGAGAAAATAAAACCTTTCTCCCTCTCCCCTTTTCCCTGTCTGGTTGAGTGACGACGGCGATCACTTCATCGGGTCCCTCAAAAAGGGTTCGCAGGGTCGGGAGAGCAAAGGATGGCGTTCCAAAAAAAACGATCCCCCAAGGCGGTGCGCTCAAGGTTTCCCTTCCTTACGTTTTTCTTTCTTTAACTTATTTCGGTAAATCTCTCTCTTCAGGCGACTCACCCTGTCCAAGATAAGAATGCCATTGATGTGATCAATTTCATGTTGGAGCGCAATGGCAAAAATTCCTTCGCCCTTGATCTCCATTTCCATCCCTTCGGGAGACCATCCCCTCACACAGACCTTTTCCTTCCTCTTCACCGTTTCCAAGTAATCGGGTACACTCAAACATCCTTCCTCATGGTCGATCTCCCCTTCTTCCGATATGATTTCAGGGTTGATCAGGGCGAAGAAGCTTTGTTGGGGATCCATTGGACTGACATCGAGAACGATCACCCTTCGAGAAACTCCAACCTGGCAAGCGGCCAATCCGATTCCACCTGCTTCATACATAGTCTCTCTCATATCCTGAATCAATTTTTTCACTTCCTCATCAATCCGGCTCACGACTTCAGACCGTTTCTTCAAAATGGGATGAGGAAATTTAAGAATTTCAAAAACCGCCATCTCTCTATCTCCGGTACTTTTTCTTCATATAGAATAACATAAAAATGGAGGGTATGGCTAACAAGATTCCTACCCCTTGGGAGGTGGAAAGAAGGTCTCCAAATAATAATCCCCTCGGGTCACCTCTAAGGAATTCAATGAAAAAACGTGTGATCGAATAGAGGAAGAGAAAGAGCCAAAAGATTTGACCATCGAAAGTCTTTCTCTTCTCCATCCAATTTAAAAAGAAGAAGATGGCTAAGCCATTGGCGGCATCGTAGAGTTGGGCGGGATGAAGCGAAACATTCAACCGCGCCAATGAGTCCGGATTTTTAAAGACGATCGCCCACGGCAGGGAGGTCTCATTTCCATAACAGCATCCGGCCAAAAAGCAGCCTATCCTGCCAAAAGAGAGGCCCAAAGCAATAAGAGGGGAAATTAGGTCAGCCAATTTCCAGATAGGCAATCGGTGCCATCTCATATACCAGAAGGCAACCATGACCGCAAGGATCAGTCCGCCATAAAAGACCAATCCTCCTTCCCAAATTTTAAAGATCTCCAGAGGATGTTGGCGATAAACATCGAAATTGATCAAAACAAACAGTAATCTCGATCCGATGAGGGCTGACAAGACCGTGTAGAAGAAGAGATCTATTATATTCTCAAAAGAAATCCCTATATTTAATTTTCGAATTTTCAGGGCAGCGAGAACCACTGCCATGACAAAACCCAGGACGATGAAGAACCCATAAGCGTAAATATTGAACCTGCCCAATTGAAAAAGGATGGGGTGCATAACTTAAATCACAAATTTGATGGCTTCGTAAAAAGTAAAAGTATCGTCACTCCCGCCCCGCATCAAGTGCGGGATAAACTCCAACGGGAGTCCAGACGTCGTCCCCGCGGAGGCGGGGAACCATCTTAAACCCTGGATTCCTGCTTTCGCAGGAATGACAAAACAGGGTAAATATGACTTTTTACGAGATCATCAAATTTCAAATTTCAGATTATTCGTTAGTTTAGTTTCTTTGATTTCTCTGGTTTCTTTCGTTAACCAAAAAGACCGAAGAAACCAAATTGAACAATGCAATCTGCAATATTATCTTGTACTTTTCTTGCGGTCTCGTTTCAACAATTCTAAGGCCATCAAACCGATACCGATACAGATGGCGGAATCTGCAACATTAAAGGCAGGCCAATGGGTTGAGGATAAGTAGAAATCGAGGAAATCTATAACTTCTCCGTATCGGAGGCGGTCAATGAGGTTTCCAATGGCACCACTCAAAACCAGAGAAAATGAGAGAGCAAGCATCTTCTCATTTTCCCCTAATTTAATGAAAAGAAAGACAAGGCTTCCAATGGCGATCAGGGAGACGACCACAAAGAGGATAGAACCGAGTCCCCCTTTTTCTCCACCAAAAATTCCAAAAGCACCTCCTGTATTCCTCACATGGATGATGTTAAAGAACCCCTGGATCACCTCCACCCTTTGGTAGAGAGTCAGCTTCTGGACAATCAGGCATTTGGTCCACTGATCCAACAAGAGAATTCCGAAACAAAATATCGAAAGGACCCAGTATTTACGTTTCATCTCTCCACTATTAGATCGCATAGCGCCAAGCGCATAGAGCATAGCGTAAACCCTTTTTATTTTTTTGTATCAATTTAGCTGTTTGAAATCGCACTCTAAAATCCCTCCCCACCTCCCTTTTCCAAAGGGAGGAGAAATCCATCCCCCTTTTGACAAAGGGGGATGGAGGGGGATTAGACGGTCTTTTTCAAAGCGTTAAAGTGTTACGTTTTTTTTAATTCCCGCTACGCGCTCTGCGCTTGGCTCTCTGCGATTTCATTCTTGGATTGCCTCGACACACCTCTGACAGATGACTTGATGATCTGGATGGTGGCCCACACTCACATCATAGTTCCAGCATCTTTCACACTTTTTACCATCTGCCCGGAGTACTTCTGCCCTCACCTCTTTTTCATCCTTGGCTTGATGAAGGATGACTGAGGAGACAATAAAGATTGACTTCAGATCCTTCTCATAACATTCAAGAAATGAAAAGACCTTTTCAGGAATATGAAGATGGATCTGTGCATCCAATGAAAGTCCGATCACCTTCTCCTTCCGGGCCTCTTCCAAAGCTTTGGTCACGATTGCCCGAATTTCCCAGATCCGCTCCCACCGTTCATCCAGGCCATCGTCCAAATATTCGCTTTTCACTTCAGGGAACGATGTCAGATGAACACTTTCCGCCTTTCCTGGCTCCGGAGGAAGGTGGTTCCAGACCTCCTCTGCAGTGAAAGAAAGAATAGGGGCCATGAGGCAGGTCAGAGCTTTTAAAATCTCATAAAGGGCGGTCTGAGCTGATTTCCTGCCCCGAGAATGGGAGGAAAATGTATAAAGCCGATCCTTCAAGATATCAAAATAGAGGGCACTCATCTCTACTGCACAAAAATTCTGGACACTATGGTAAACCGTGTGGAACTCAAAACACTCATAAGCCTCGCGAACCCTGGCGATGAGTTTCTGAAGCTGATGGAGAGCCCATTGGTCTATCTCATGGAGTTCTCGATAGGGAATCCGGTCTTTTTCAGGATGGAAGTCATAGAGATTCCCCAAAAGAAAGCGATAGGTGTTTCGAATTCGAAAATAGCTATCGGCCAAACGTTTCAGGATCTCGCTGGAGATCTTAATGTCATCTTTGTAATCCTCTGCTGCCACCCAGAGCCTCAGGACATCGGCTCCCAACTGGTTGATGACTTCCTCGGGGGCGATCACATTCCCCGCTGACTTGGACATCTTTTTGCCCTCTCCATCCACGACAAACCCATGGGTGAGGACGGAACGATAGGGGGCGCGACCCCTTGTCCCGACAGAGGTCAGAAGGGAGCTGTGGAACCATCCCCGGTGTTGATCACTTCCCTCCAGGTAGAGACTGGCTGGAAACTCAAGCTCGGTCCGTTTCTCCAGGACAGCCGCATAGGAAACCCCTGAATCAAACCAGACATCTAGAATGTCCATCTCCTTTGTAAAATCTTTTCCCCCGCATTGAGTACATTGGGTTCCTTTGGGCAAAAGGTGATGGGCCCCTTCTTCAAACCAGATGTCCGCTCCCTTCTCCTCAAAAAGACGGGCGATATGATCGATGGTCTCTTGATTGACCAAAGGTTGTTTACAGGCGGAACAGTAAAAGACGGTGATGGGAATCCCCCAAACCCTCTGCCTGGAGACACACCAATCGGGTCGGTTCTCAATCATCCCGTAAATCCGATCCCTTCCCCAGGGAGGGATCCAGGTCACTTCATTGATTGACTTCAGGGCATTCTGTCTCAATCCCTTTTTATCCATGGAGATGAACCACTGCTCTGTGGCTCGAAAGATGATCGGTTCGTTGGTTCGCCAACAATGTGGATAGGAATGCACCATCATCTCTTCTTTGAGGAGCGCTCCGACCTCAGCAAGCTTCTTATTCACGGCATCATTGGCATCAAATACGAACTGTCCGGCAAAGAACAGGACATCCTTGGTAAACCGCCCATCATCATCGACCGGACTGTAAACCTCAAAACCATATAACACGCCACTTTCGTAGTCCTCCTGACCATGGCCGGGCGCTGTGTGGACACACCCTGTTCCAGTATCTAAGGTCACATAGGAGGCGGGGATGATGAGGGAGTCCCGGTCGAGGAAGGGATGCCGGCATTTGAATCCTTCCAATTTCTTCCCTGGAAATTTTTCCAATACTTCATACTTCTTGATTCCGAATTTCTTCATGACCTCTTCCAAGAGGCCTTCTGCCAAGATATAAACCTCACCCCCTACGTCCACGGCCACATAGGTGAAATCTGGATGCAGGGCAATCGCTAAATTGGCTGGAATGGTCCAAGGAGTGGTCGTCCAGATGATGACGAAGACGGGTCTCCCCTTCAGGCTGGGGAATACATATCCGATATCCCCCCCACCCTTACCCTCCCCTCTCCGAGCCAGAGGCTCTTCCGAGCCGGAGGCCTCGAGGGGGGAGGGGTGGGAGGGGGTGGAGACCATTTTGAATCTCACGTAGATGGAGGAGGAACGGTGGTCCTCATATTTTACCTCTGCCTCAGCCAATGCCGTCTTGCACGTGGGACACCAGTGGACCGGTTTCTTTCCTTTGTAAACCGAACCGTTCAAAAGAAACTTTCCGAACTCTCGCACAATCGTTGCCTGGTATTCAAAATTCATGGTCAGATAGGGATTCTCCCACTCCCCAAAGACTCCGAGGCGTTCGAACTCCTCTCTCTGAATCCCTACAAATTGGGCGGCGTAATCCCGGCATCTTCTCCGGATTTCAACGGTGGAGAGTTCTCCTTTCTTCGAACCGAGGCTCTTCTCCACTTCGTGTTCAACGGGCAATCCGTGACAGTCCCATCCTGGAACATAATGGCTATCAAACCCCACCATGAACTTCGATTTCACGATGAAGTCTTTGAGGATTTTATTCAAGGCGGTCCCGATGTGAATATTTCCATTGGCATAGGGAGGCCCATCGTGAAGGATATATTTCGGTCTTCCTTTTGCTCGCTGGCTTAATTGGCGGTAAGTTCCCTTCGCTTCCCACGCCTTCAGGATATCCGGTTCCCTCTTCGCCAAATTGGCCTTCATGGGGAAGTCGGTTTTAGGGAGATTCAATGTGTGACGGTATTCCATTGCCTTTCCTTCCTATTCAAAAATAACTTATATGAAATATTTCTTTCCATTGAACAAAAACTGAAAATCCTTTATTTTTAGAGGTATTTAAATAACATAAAAACAGGAACTTAGCAATCCTTTAAGAGAACGAAGAAATACTTCACGCTCTCTTAAGAGATTTAAGACTTCTTCAGAAATCTCTTTAATGATCTGGAGGTCCCAATGAAGAGGAAGAACAAGAGGAAAAAGGTTGTCCCCCATGGGTTGAAGAGAAAAGACGCTAAAAAAGAATGGGGTTCCATTTTAGAAGGAGTACCCAAAGATTCCCCTTCCCTGTCGCAGGCCTATCAATTGACCCAAAGGGCCTCCCGGGTGGGATTTGATTGGCCTAATATTGAGGGGGTGTTGAATAAATTGGATGAAGAAATGGGGGAGTTCAGAGAAGCCCTTTCTCTTCAAAACAGAAGAAGAATTCATGAAGAAATCGGGGATCTCCTTTTTGTCATGGCAAACGTTTCGCGGTTTCTAAAAATCCATCCGGAGGAGGCATTGAAAAAAACCTTAGAGAAATTTGTCTCTCGATTTCATTATATTGAGACCTCCCTCCAGAGGGAAGGAAAATCCTTCCTCCAGTCTAACCTCATCGAATTGGACCGATTATGGGAGGAATCAAAAAAGAAGAAAACCAAATGAAATTTAGGAATTCAGAGATTGAAGCATTTAGAATTGTTTTAGATAAGAAATTCGGCAACATTCATATTATATTCATTCGGGTCGAGGGTCTTCACAATGCTCCTCTTGAAATCCCCGGTCGCCTCATCCATCTCTCTCAGGTCCACCATTTTCCCTTTCCGATATTCTCCATCGCTATAATAAAGGAGGCAGACCTTGGGCCGATCGATCAGTTCCGTGTCCTCCTGGATCTGGGTGACAAGCCCCATTTCATTGGTATTTAATAGTACCAGAGTTCCGAGGGGAAAGATCCCGATCATGTTGATAAAGACTTTGACGATAGAAGGATCGAAGTCTTTTCCACTTCGTTCCAGCATGATTCCCAAGATTTTTTCTGAGACATAAGGGAATCGATTATACACTCTCGGCCTCACGAGGGCATCGTAAAAATCA
>CAYGWV010000085.1:0-6695 GCA_964353925.1 uncultured Syntrophaceae bacterium
AGGGATGACTCCTTTTTCAGTAAGATTCCCCTCTGCTCTCTTCGGAACCCTAACCGTGCTGCTCACTTTTTTCATTGGGAAGAGGCTATATTCCTCACGAGCAGGCTTCCTCTCAGGCCTTATCCTGGCAACGAGTGTTCAATTTGCCTATCTTTCTACGCGAGGTAATATTGATACCACCCTTACCTTCTTTACCACAGCTTCGATCCTCTGCTTTCTCCAGTGGTATCAACGTCGCCCAGAAGGAGAGAGCTCTCCAGAAAGGATGGAGGGTCTCTCTTTTTATGGATACTACATCGGCATGGCCGCGGCCACCTTGGCCAAGGGACCGGTTGGATTTATCCTCCCCTTAGCAGTTACTCTCCTTTTTCTATTGGTCCAAAAGGAATGGAAGGGGATCAAGAAGTTGAGACTCTTTCCCGGGATGCTCCTGTTTATAGCCATTGTCTTAGCCTGGTATCTCCCCGCCGTCTTGAAAGGAGGAAGATATTACCTGAATGAGACCCTGTGGCACCATTCTGTGGATCGCTTTGCGATCGGGTCATCCCATATCCGGCCGATCTATTATTATCTCTATAACTTTCCAGCCGACTTCTTGCCTTGGATCATTTTTCTTCCTGCCGCCATGGTTTATGGTTTTTCCAAAGCGATGACGGCCAAGAGAAAGGAATTTCTTTTCTTGATGGTCTGGTTCGTTTTTATCTTCCTCTTTTTCACGCTGTCTAAGGGGAAAAGGGGGCTTTACTTTTTGCCCCTGTTCCCGGCGGCATCACTGATGATTGGGAAGCTTTGGGAGGACCTCATCTCCTTTTCCGTCAGACATCTTCGGCATGAATGGATCGCGATTCCCCTCTATGGTTTGATGGGAGTGATTTTCGTGGCCGGAGTGTCCCTGCCTTGGGTGATTTCGGCAAAACTGCCTCCTTACTTTTCCGATAGCCTCCCCGTTGCCTTTCTCTTGGTTGGGGTCAGCATCAGTCTCTTTCTATTCAACCGATCTAAGTATTATGGGGCCGTTTTTCTCCTTATCGTTGGAATGATGGCCGGGGGATTCTTCTATGCATTGAGGGTGGTGTTCCCCCTTGTGAACCCTCACAAATCAGCGCGTTTCATTTGTCAGGAGATCACTTCACGGATGCAATCCGGTGACAAGTTAGCCCTCTATGGAGATTTTGAGCCGGGCCCTTACAATTTTTATACACGAATCGTTCCGATACCGGTATTCGAAGAGGAAGAGGCCCTCTCTCATTTCTTAAGGTCTCCGGAAAGAGTTTTCTGCCTGCTTCGATCCAGAGATTTTTTGAAATTCCAGAAGGCAGAAGGTCGTCCCGAGTTTCAATTGATTCTTCGACGTCGGGTAGGGGATCGTGAATTTGCCCTGATTTCTAACCGGTAAGGGTTGAGGACCCTGTAAGGCCATGAAAGATTCTGAACCCATCGTGATTTCTGTTGTGGTGCCTGTCTACAATGAAGAAGAAAACCTCCCTGTTTTAATCCCCACGCTGATGAAGGTTTTAGAAGGCCTCGGATGCTCCTGCGAAATCATCTTTGTGGATGATGGAAGCTCAGATGGAAGTCTCAGGATTTTGAGGGACGCGGCTTCTCGATCTCCTTCTCTCCGAGTTCTTCGTTTCAGGGAGAATCGTGGGTTAAGCACGGCCCTTGTGGCAGGAATGAGGGAAGCCCGGGGAGAAAAAATCATCACCTTGGATTCAGACCTTCAGAACGATCCTGCCGATATTCCCAAGCTGTTGGAATACTTGGATCGCTACGATATGGCCACAGGGTGGCGACAGAATAGGGAAGATTCATGGCTGAAGAAAATCTCTTCTAAAATTGGCAACGCTGTTCGGAACTGGTTGAGTGGCGAAAACATCCAGGACAGCGCCTGCACCCTCCGGGCGTTCAAGAAAGAATGCATTCAAGAGATCCCGGTGTTTAACGGGATGCATCGATTCCTTTCCACTCTGGTTAAGATGGAAGGATATCGGATCATTGAAGTTCCCGTTTCTCACCATCCGAGGAAGTTTGGGAAGTCAAAATACAATATTCGAAACCGCATGGTACGATCCTTCATCGATTTGCTGGCTGTGAGATGGATGAAGCACCGCGCCATCCACTACGATATCGAGGAAAGGGTTTGAGACGGTAGGAAAGAGAGGATGTCATGCACGACAGAAGGATGTCTTGGCAGAGAAAGGTCCGAAGAATCCCGCTTTTTATCGGGGCCCTTTTATTGGTGATCTTGGCGAAACCCGCATTTCCCGGAATCCTGATCGGGATGGTTTTGATCTTTTTGGGGGAGGGGATTCGTATCTGGGCAGCAGGTCATCTCCAAAAGAACGAGATTCTGACCGTCACCGGTCCGTACGCCTATGTCAAGAATCCGCTCTACATCGGTTCGATTTTGATTACGGCGGGCTTTTGTATCCTGGCGGACAGTATCTATCTTCTGGCGGCGGCCTTCTTTATGTTCTGCTTCCATTACATCCCCTATAAGAAGAGGGTGGAGGGAGATCGAATGAAGAAGATTTTTGGGAGTCCATTTGAGGATTATGACGGGAAGGTTCCTGATTACCTTCCCCGATGGACTCCCTATTCGGACGAGAAAGCCTCTTGGCAATTCAGATGCTTTATTGAAAACAGTGAAGAGGGAATTCTCCTTATCATCCTTGCTGGAATCGTCCTGATCCTAAGTCGTCCCTACTGGAGCCTCATTTTTTAAGCAATGCCAAATGTCAAAGCTCAAGGTTCAAATTCTGAAATAAAGGTTAAGGCTGAGGTTAAAGTTTAGAAGACAAATTTCAAACCTTAGCCTTAGGCTGAATTTTGGCATTCATCTGGCGTTTGCCTGCCTGCCCCGCACTCGGTCGGGACCGGGGTCCCGCTAAGGCGGGATAGGTGGGGTCAAGGGGCACAATTAAAAAGACATTTCCCTTCCGGGAAGCCCCCCCCGGCACAGGCCGGGGGGAGCTTCACCCCGGCAGCAGAAAGCCACGGCCTTTGGCCGGGATGTCGCCCCGCTCGGGCGTTAGTCGGGTGCCACGGGCTTTGCCCGTGGGGCTCCACATTTGAAGTTCCATGTTTGGGAAAGAATGCCATTCCATGAAACGGGAAGATCTCAAACGCTCAATTTGTCTTGTCAAGGGAAGGGCTGGGAAGCCCGACTTGAATCAGGTGGAGGTGGAAGGTCGATCCCTGATGGTCAAGGATGTCCGAAGAAGGAGTTTCCTTTTCCGATGGACATTGGGACTTTGGTTGATTCATAAAGAATGGAGGATCTATTCTCGGCTCGCAGGGATGAAAGGCATTCCACAGCCTATTGAGCGAATTGACCGCTTTGCTTTTGCCATGGAGTTCATTCCAGGAAGATCCATCCTGAGAGGAGAACCCCTTCCTTCTTCTTTTTTTTCCGACTTAGAAAGAGTGCTCAAGGAGGTTCATGGTAGGGGGGTGATCCACTTGGATTTGCGACACAAAGGAAACATCCTTATCTCTGAAAAAGGAGAACCTTTCCTCATCGATTTCAATAGTAGTTTCGCTTTTAAAGAAAAAGGATTCTTCCGGCGTTCCCTTTTCCCCCTCCTCAGGTGGGTGGATTATGGGGGATTGCTGAAATTGAAGAAGAGAATTTCTCCCTCGTTGATGACTCCTGAGGAACTCGCCTTTCTCAAACGGTTTGATCGGCTTCGAAAACTCTGGATCTTCAACTAACCCAAGAAACTGGAGTGTTGGAATAATGGAACAATGGAATAATGGTCCAAATACTTCTTATACCCAATCTTCCAGCATTCCAATATTCCATTATTCCATTGTCTTACGATTTCAGTATTCCGGTCCTTATGACCTGTTGGAAGAGTTCACGTTGTTTGAGGGTCATCTCCCGGGCGCCTTTTTTCGTCCCCTTATGCTCATAGCCAATCAAGTGAAGCACGCCATGGACCATCAAAAGGATCACCATTTCCATATCGTTGAGACCGAAACGGTTCGATTGGCGCTTGGCTGTTTCAACCGAAATCACCAGGTCTCCGAGGAGATGGGGATGGAGGGTGGAGAACTCTCCTTCTCTCATGGGGAAGGCTAGGACATTGGTCGGTTTATCCCGGCGGAGGTGTTTCCGATTCAACGCTTGAATCTGGGGGTCATTCACAAACAGGAGGCTGAGCTCCGCCTCAAGAAACCCCAATTCGGTCAATATCCTTTGGGCCGCCCTTCTTATTTTTCCTAAGTTTAAGGGGATATGTTTTTGCTGATTTCGAATCCAGATCTTCATCGTTCCTTTTCAGAGGTGATTCCGAGCTCGTTGAAACGGGATAATCAATTCTCTGGTGAAAGATAGCGGTTAAGATTCGATTAAAACTCTCTTGAATTTTTTGAAGGTCCTTCAGGGTCAATTCACACTCTTCCATCTGTCCATCCAAGAAGATGCTGTTCGTCACCCGTTGGACTAGGCTCTTGATCCGAGAAGGCGTGGGGTCGGTGAGGGCGCGAGAGGCGGCCTCTACCGAATCGGCCAGCATGACAATCCCCGCCTCTTTGGTCTGGGGTTTTGGGCCGGGATATCGGAAATCGTCTTCATTGATCGATGCCATCTCGGGATTCTCTTTTTCCTTGGCTTTCTGATAGAAGTAGGAGATCAGGCTTGTCCCATGATGTTGCAGAATGATGTGGCCAATTCGTTCCCCCAGGCGATTTTCACGAGCCATCTCCACCCCATCCTTGACATGGGAAATGAGGATGAGGCTCGACATCGTGGGGGTGAGATGTTCGTGTTTATTTTCTCCCCCTCCGACGTTTTCGATGAAGTAAAGAGGTTTTTTCAATTTCCCTACGTCATGATAATAAGCGCTGACCCTCGCCGATAAAGGGTTGGCCGCAATCGATTTGGCAGCCGCCTCCACCAGGCTGCCGACAATGATGCTGTGGTGATAGGTACCGGGAGCCTGAAGAATCAGGTCTTTCAGGATGGGATGGTCCATGTTGGCCAATTCAAGCAGTTTGATGTCCGTGGTGTAGCCGAACAGGGTTTCAATGATGGGAGCGATTCCTAAGACGAGGACCGAAGCGAGGACGCCTCCCAGAAAACCCATCATCAAATCAGAGAGAAGGGTCATTTTGAAGAGATTTTCAGAAATCAGGCTGTAAGAGAGGATCATGAGGATATTGATCCCTCCCACCGTGAGTCCGGCTTTCAGGAGGACGCTCCTCTGCTCGCATCGTGCAACCTTATGGGCACCGATCACACTTCCCACGAAAGTGAAAATGAAGTAAAAAAGCTGATTTCCCATCAAGGCCGCTGAAAAATAACTCGCCAGGAGTGAGAAGACAATCGCCACCTCTGAGTTGAGGACAATCCGAACAAGCATGGCCCCCGTGGCGATCGGAAAGAGATAAAGGTAGGAAGAGGAAGGGATGGAGAAAAATTCTCCCCCCAGAACATCCGTGCTTAGTTGGAAAAGTTTGAGGAAGGCAATGATTCCAAGCAAGGCGGTGGAGCAGAAAAGGAGATCTTTCTGGGAAAGGGCGACCTTTCGGATGTTTTGCGTGGCGAATTGGTAAAGGCTGGCTGAGATGAGAAAAGTCAGGAGGCCCATGCCAATGAGCATAGCCAGGAGGTGAGTTCTTTCCTGCGCCTTCTTGAGGGCCTTGATTTTTGAAAGATCTTCTTCCTGAACTCGATCCCCGGCCCTCAGAATGACCTCCCCCCGTTTGACTTGAAAATAGACAGGGTTGACCTTCTCCTTTGCATCGGCTTTTTTCCCTTCGGTTTCATTTTTATTAAAGGTGAGATTTAGCCTCAGAAAGTGTTCAGCGATCTTCAAGGCGATCGCTGAAGTTTCCTTCCCCAGGGCGGGAGAGAGCAGGGCCGCCTGAGCCCGGAGTTTCACCCTTGCCTCCCTAAGATCCAAGAAGGTAAAAGGAGGAAAACTCTTTCTCACCCCACGGGTCTGGATATCCCGGAGGATGATCCCTTTTTCCGCATCCGGGTCAAGAAGTTCTTTGTCATTGACGATCCCTTTTTTCAGGATAGGAGCGATGATTTTCAAGGCGGCCTCTCCCATGGCGGGATTGAAGTGTTCTTTTTCCAGAACCTGCCATTCCTTTTGGGTGAGGGGGAGACGCATAGAGGAATCCCATTCCTTTTTCCTGAGGGCACTTTGGTCCACTCCCTTTTCCCTTTTTTGGAAAGAGGCAGCCAATGATTCAAAGGTGGCCCGGACTCGATTTTCGGAATCAGTGAGAACAGCCGGATCATAGTCATAGATGGAGAGCACAGATCTTTCGCCATCGGCACGTTTCTCTTGAGTCGACTTTTCATCCTCAACCAAAAGATCCTGCATGGACCTGACTTCCTTGGTCGCAATGTCCCCCACTTTGTATTCTTTAAGATGGGGTGTCAGACTCGGAGAGAGAAGAAGGGTGAGAAGGATGGCGATTCCAACGCCGATAAACCATTTCTGATAAGAAGGGGTTTTAATCCTTTCCAGCCATGAACGGTCTCTCAGATCATTGGTGGTTCTGAGAAAGGGAAGATCCAGGATGAATTTTTTTATGGAGGTTTTTATCATGGGTTGTTAAAGAGAGTCCTTGGCCCGGCGTCGCCTTTCCTCTGTTCTTTCATAGGCCTTGATAATTTCCTGAACCAGAGGGTGCCTGACGACATCCCTGTCTGAGAAATAAACAAAATCAATTCC
>CAYGWV010000086.1:0-25916 GCA_964353925.1 uncultured Syntrophaceae bacterium
AACCGCACCGAGACGACCTTCGATACTCCAGGGGTCTCCATCGTAATCCCGTAGAGAGTTTGGGCGGCTTCCATTGTGCTCTTGTTGTGGGTGATCATGATAAACTGAGAAGTTTTTGAAAATTCCTTGACCAATTCGATAAAGCGATTGATGTTCGCATCATCCAGAGGCGCATCCACTTCATCGAGCAAACAGAAGGGAGTGGGTTTGATCATGAAGATCCCAAAAAGCATGGCCGTGGCGACCAAAGCCTTTTCACCTCCGGAGAGGAGGTCGATATTCTGAAGTTTCTTTCCGGGAGGTTGAGCAATGATATCAATCCCTGTCGTGGAAGGGTCTTGTTCGTCTAACAGGACGAGGCTCGCCTGCCCGCCCTTGAAGAGCCTTCCAAAGACTTCCTTAAATTTTTCATTGACCGAATGGAAGGTCTCCAAAAATCGTTTGGTCGTCGTCCGATTGATCCGGAGAATCGCCTTCTTTAAGGAATCGAGGGCCTGATGAAGGTCGGTTTGTTGTTCTGACAGGAAGTCGTGCCGTTGTTTCAATTCTTGATATTCCTCGATGGCCATCAAGTTGACTTCTCCAAACCCTTCCAACGCATTTTTTAACTCGGCCAACCGTTTTGACATCTCCTCCTTTGGGAATTCCTCAGGGGAGGCCCCGATTGATGTGGAGAGCGTCGCACCATATCGCTCTTTCATCGACTCCTGAAGGTGAGAGAGTTTCAATTGGACCTCCGAGGCCAAGATCTCTTCCTCATGGATCTTCTGCCTCACCTCCTCCAGCTCTCGACGCAGATATTTGGAGGAAGCTTCCACTTCTTTCCATTCGTTGATAAGACTCTCCACCTTCTCTTTTTGAGTGGAGAGCGTTTCTTCTCCAAGCCGGTGTTGTTTAAGGCCCTCTTCCAACTCCCGTTCCCATTGTTGGATTTTATCAGAAAGGGAAGCCGCTTGTTCCCGGCATTCCCTGATCCCTTTCACTTTCTTAAAGATCTGTTCTTTTGAACTCCTCTGATTTTCTGAGAGATTTTGGATCTGACCTTCTAATCCTTTCATTTTCTCCTCGAGGGAAGCCAAAAAGACCTTCTTCTCCGTGAGCTTTCCTCCGAGTTCTTCTGTTCCTTCTCCAATCTCCTCTACCTTCTTCTTCCATGACTGAACCCGTTCTTCTCTCTCTTTTTTCGCAGTCTCCTCTGTCTCCATTTGAGCAGAGACTTCGTTCTTCTCTTTCTCTAAATCTTGATTCTCCTCTTCGAGTTGTTCCTGTTCAAATTGGATGACTTCCATCCTCTGATGGAATTGGGAAATTTCTTTCTTCAATCCTTCCAAATCTCTTTCTTGATGGAGGATCTCAATCTCTTTTTCCTGAATCTCTCTCTTTCTGTTTTCAAGCTGACCTCCCCTTCCGACAATCTCCTGCTGGAGGAGACCCTCTTCGTCATTGGCCTTTCGGCAAAGTTCCTCCCCCTCCCCAATTTTCTTTTCCAGGTCCTTGATCTCTCTCCTTCTCTCTAAAATGCCCAGGCCCTGATCATGGCTGCCACCTGACATCACTCCGGAGCGCTCGACCATATCCCCTTCTCGGGTGACGAGGGTTTTGAACCTCTCTTCTTTCTTGATCCAAAGAAGGGCCTCCTCCAGATGCTCGACGACAGCGACCCCTCCGATCAAAAACTCTGCCAGGGGGGCAAAACCTTCTTTCACCTTCACGAAACGCAAAAGAGGAATGGGTTTCCCTTCTTCATGAGAGACTGCATCTTCATTCCCTATCCCTTGAACCCTTTTGGGGATGAAACTTCCCCGACCGAGAGACTCTCTTTTAAGGAAGGTCATGGCCTCCATGCCCTCCCTTTCTCCTTCAACGATGATATATTGCAATCGTTGTCCCAAAATGGCTTCCAGGGGAATCTCGTATTGGGGTTCCGGTTCGAGAATATCGGCAACCACCCCTAAGATCCGTTCCCACTTTTCTTTTTCTTCCCTTTTCCTAAGAAGAATAGACTTCACGCCTTTTTCAAACCCCTCAAAATTTTCTTGAAGTTCTTTGAGGGAAAGGTACCGAGAGCGGTCTTGTCTCAAGGTCTCCTCGAGTGCTAACCGCTCCGTTTGTTTCTGGCCCAAGATCTCTTTCAGCTTTTCGATCTCTCCTTCCCACCGAACCTTCTCTTCCTGATGGATTGACTGGATGGAGAAGTTGAGTTCTTTCTCTTTTATTTTCTCAGAGATGGCCTCATCCAATTGTTTGAGCCTCAAACTGACTCCTTCAAATTCCTCACCATTGGAGCGAATTCGTTTCTGAAGATCTTCTTTCCTCTCTTCGAGGTGGGTGAGCCGGTTTTTGAGAGAGGTGAGTTGAGTGAGGGTGTCGATCAAACTAACCTTATCCGCTTCCATTTCTTCCGAAAGTTCGTGGTGGGTTGTCCTGAAATCGTTGAATAGGGTCCCCCACTCTTTCAGGATCTCTTCGTTCTCACGGCGTTCTTCTTCCAATCCCTGCCTGGCCAGTTCCGCTCTCCTTCGCTCTCTTCGGGTCCCTCTCCAGGCTTGCAGGAATTCTCTGACCTCTTCGACAAATTGATTTTCCTGTCTCTGGACGCTCCCTTCTTCTCTTTTAAAAAATTCGATTTCGTTTTCCCACTTCTGAATTTTCTTGCCCAGTTCGAAAATTTCCCCCTGGAGACTACGGAGTTTCTCCTCTTCTTCCATTCCGCTCAGCCTCTTGCTTTCGATGAAAGCCTCTTTTTGTGCTGTTTGGGTAGAAACCTCCATCTCCCGGTCTCGAAGGGCTTTGAGATAACCTCTTGCTGCCTCCCCCTTTTCCGAAAGCTCAGCGTATTCCTGAAGGGCAAAACGGATCTCGATCTCCTTGACTTCCTTCCGTACGGCCTTATACTCTTCTGCCCGCTTCACCTGACGTTCCAAGGTGACAATCTGGCGCTTCACCTCAGCGATGATATCCTGAATCCGAAGAAGGTTTTGCTGCGTCGCCTCCATCTTCATCAGGGCAAGCCTTTTCCTCTCCTTGTATTTGGCGATGCCCGCCGCTTCTTCGATCAAAAACCGCCGATCCTGAGGACTGGCGTTGATGAGGTGCTCCACCCTCCCCTGCTCAACAATCGAGTACCCGTTCATCCCGATTCCGGTATCCAGGAAAAGATCGGTGATGTCCCGCAATCGGCAAGGCACTTTATTAATCAGGTATTCACTTTCTCCGGATCGATAAAGCCTCCGGGTAACGGTAATCTCACTGTACTGCCCATATTCTTCGGGGGCCAATCCATCTTCATTGGTGAAGGTTAGGTTCACTTCCGCCATCCCCAAAGGTTTCCTGCCGTCCGTCCCGTTGAAGATGACATCTTCCATCAGCCTTCCCCGTAAGTGTTTGGCACTCCGTTCACCGATCGCCCAGAGCACCGCATCCACAAAATTTGACTTTCCACAACCATTGGGACCCACGATCGTCGTGATCCCACCCGGAAAGCTAAGATGGAGGCGATCTACAAAGGATTTGAATCCAATCGCCTCAAGTGATTTAAGTTTCATGCGCTCATCTCCGATGACAAATTTCAATCACCCCGTTCTAAATAAATCCCAATGATCCAATGTCCAACCAACCCACACACCTTTCGCCTCTTTCTTTTTCAAAAGTTTGGTCATTATTCCTGAACCTGTCAGAAACAGGTTTGATTATGGGCCTGCCTGCGCGAAGTCCCGCCTTGCGGGATTGGAAATTGATTACTTAAATTCAAATCATTTCGATTTTTCAATATATTCGATCGCCCTGTGAAGCCGTTTGATCACCTCTGTTTTACCCAGGACCTCCATCACCTCATCAATGGGAGGGCTAACGGTTCTCCCGGTTAAGGCCACCCGAATGGGTTGGGCAATCTTCACTAAAGGCTCTCCTCGGGTTTCGGCCAATTGTTGTACCAGCCGATGAACATTCTCTTGTCCCCAAACCGATTCCTTTGAAAGAGAAGTCCTGACCTGGTTCAACATCGGTAGGGTTTCTCGGCTCAGAAATTTTCCAGCGGCTTTTTCATCATAAGTGATCTCTTCACAAAAGTAAAATTCTGAAACGTCCGCCATCTCCACCAAGGTCTTAACTCTTTCCCTAAGAGAGCGGACGGCTTTTCTCAAAAGATCTGGGTTAACGTTCGAATACCCTTTGGTTTCAATAAAAGGCCGAACTCTCTGAACCAGTCCCTCCAATTCTATTTTCTTGATATACTGCGCATTGAGCCAATCCAATTTCCCAGGGTTGATCGCCGCAGCAGACCTCCCCACTGCCTCCAGGCTGAATTTCTCGATCAACTCTTCACGGGTGAACTCTTCCTGGTCGCCGTAGGCCCATCCCAGGCGGACCAGGTAATTGACTACCGCTTGAGGGAGATAGCCCAGCTTCTGATACTCCATGACCGATTGGGCCCCATGTCTTTTAGAAAGTTTTTTCTTATCCGGACCTAAGATCATCGAGACATGACCAAATTGGGGGAGGGGGTAACCTAAGGCTTGATAAATCCGAATTTGGCGGGGGGTATTGTTGAGATGGTCGTTTCCCCGGATGACATGAGTGATTCCCATGGTTGCATCGTCCACCACCACCGAAAAATTATAAGTGGGGAGCCCATCACTTCTCAAGATGATGAGGTCATCCAATTCAGTATTGTCAAATTCCACCCGGCCTTGAATGAGGTCCTCCACCACCGTTTTCCCTGCATCCGGAGAGAGGAAGCGGATGGCAAAGGCCCTTCCAGGAGCAAAGGATTTTTGATGAAGGCAAGTCCGGTCGTATTTGGGCTTGATCCCGGCCTTCAGCGCAGCCTCCCGCTTTTTCTCCAATTCATCCGGTGTACAGTAGCATGGGTAAGCCTTGCCTTCTTTCAAAAGTTTCTCCGCGGCCTGCTGATAGTTTGAAATTCGTTGAGTCTGATAAAATGGACCTTCATCCCAATCCATTCCCAACCAGGTCATGGCATCCAAGATCACTTGGATCGATTCTTGGGTGGATCGAGCGACATCCGTGTCTTCAATGCGAAGAATGAACACCCCGTGGAAATGGCGGGCAAGGAGCCAGTTGAATAAAGCCGTTCGTGCCCCTCCGATATGGAGATCGCCCGTTGGGCTGGGTGCAAATCGTGTTCTCACTTTAGACATCACTCTTCCAGACCTGGTTGATAAAACACTACAAACCCCTCCCCCTTGATGGGGGAGGGCGTGGGTGGGGGTGAACTATGAAATTTTGCTCCCCCTCGCCTCCCTTCCTGCCTGCGGTCGGCAGGTCCTGAAGGGGTGGGGGGATGACATTACCCGATGAACGATTTAAATAAGATCCTCAATGGCCTTAAGCGCCTCGTCCAATTTCTTAGAATCCGTCCCTCCTGCCTGCGCAAAATCAGGGCGACCTCCTCCGGTTCCTCCAATATGAAGAGCAATCTTTTTAATCAACTCGTTGGCATTGAAACGATGGGTGAGGTCTGAAGTCACCCCCATGAGCAAGGAGACTTTATTTTCGCTGTGGCCTCCCAGAAGGATGATTCCCGATCCAACCTTTCCCTTTAACTGATCAACGAACTCTCTCATTCGCTTGATATCCTTCCCATCCACCTTGGCTGAAAGGACTTTCACGCCTTTTATCTCTCTGACTAAAGGAAGGAGATTCGAGAGCTCTTGATAGGATAACTTGTCATGAAAGGATGAGAGCTCTCTTTCCAACTCTCTCTGCCTTTCAAGTAACCGCTCTATCTTCGAAGAAAGTTCCCCAGGAACGGATTTGACCGAAGAGGCGATTTCCCAGAGTTCCCTCTCCTCCCCTTTAATAAATTGGTAGGCCCCTTCCCCGGTCAGGGCTTCGATCCTTCTCACCCCTGCAGCGACCCCCGACTCACTCACCATCTTAAAAAGACCGATGTCGCCCGTCCTCGAACTGTGGGTCCCTCCGCAGAGTTCCATACTGAAGTCCGAGATCATCACCACCCTAACCTTTTCGCCATACTTTTCTCCAAAGAGAGCCATGGCTCCCGTTTGGAGAGCTTCTTCTACATTCATGATTTTTATTTCTAACTTCAAGTTCTCTCGAATTTTTTGATTGACCAGGGCTTCCACACGTTCCAGTTCCTCCCTTTCCATCGGGGCGAAATGGGTGAAGTCAAATCTCAGCCGATCGGGTGCCACCAGAGATCCCGCCTGATGAACATGATCTCCTAACACTTCTCTTAATACCGCCTGAAGGACATGGGTAGCCGTATGGTTCAAGGCAATGGCTTTCCGGCGCTCCAGATCCACCTGGAGAACTGCCGACATCCCTTCTCTCACTGCTCCTCTCTTGACTTTCGCCTGGTGAAAGATCAACTCCTCCACGGGTTTGATGGTGTTCTCCACCTCTAAGGAGAATTCCTCATGGAAGATCACTCCTCGATCCCCGACCTGACCCCCTGCTTCCCCATAAAAGGGTGTCTTCTCTGTCACCACTTCTATTTCGTCCCCTTCTCTCGCAAAGGGAACGATTTCATCGCCTTTGATTAACTTCAGAATCTTCGATTCAGATTGAATCTCTTCATATCCCGAGAAGGCCGTCTTCATCCCTTCCTTGGCCAACCGCCGGTACACTTCTCTTGTCTTCCCCTCGCCGATCCCCTGCCATGCCTGCTTACTCTTATACTTCTGTTCCTCCATCTGGCCCCTGAAACCTTCTTCATCAAAACTCATCCCTTTCTCTTGAAGGATCTCGGCTGTCAGGTCAAGTGGAAATCCATAAGTATCATAAAGCCGGAAGGCCACCTCTCCGGAGAGAATGGTCTTGCCTTCCTTCTGAAGTTCTTTCAACTCCTCTCGCAGGATGTTCAGCCCTGAATTGAGGGTTTCAGAGAAACGTTCTTCCTCATTTTGGATGACCTTTGAAACGAAGGCTTCCGTCTCCCTCAGTTCAGGATAGGCCACCTTCATCCGATCCACGACTTTGGAAGAAGTCCGATAGAGAAAAGGACCTTCGATTCCAAGAATCTTCCCATGCCGCATCGCCCTTCTCATGATCCGGCGAAGCACGTATCCCCTGCCTTCGTTGGAAGGAAGAACTCCATCGCTGATCAGAAAGGTTGCCGCTCGGCTGTGGTCGGCGATCACTCGAAGGGAGGTGTCGGTTCGATGATCCTGTCCATAAGAGATCTGGCTGATCGTTTCGATCTCTTTAAAGAGGGGTTTGAAGAGATCTGTTTCATAGTTGCTTTTGACTCCCTGAAGGACGGCAGAAATCCTTTCCAGACCCATCCCGGTATCGATAGAGGGTTTGGCCAGAGGCTGAAGTCGACCCTCTGAATCACGATTGAATTGCATGAAGACGAGATTCCAGAGTTCTAAAAATCGGTCGCAATCACATCCCACACGACAGTCGGGGCGACCACAACCCACTCCCTCGCCTTGATCAATCACAATCTCCGAGCAAGGACCACAAGGTCCTGTCTCACCCATTGCCCAGAAGTTGTCTTTTTCCCCTAACCGGACAATTCGTTCTCCCGTGACGCCAACTCTCCTCCAGAGGTGAAAGGACTCGTCGTCATCCAAATAAATGGTGATCCACATCTTCTCCGCAGGCAATCCCCACTGGCGGATGAGGAGGTCCCATCCCATTTCAATGGCCTCTTTTTTAAAATAGTCCCCGAAGGAGAAGTTCCCTAGCATTTCAAAGAAGGTGTGGTGCCGGGCAGTCTTTCCTACAATCTCCAGGTCATTATGTTTTCCGCCGGCACGAACACACTTTTGGGAAGTGGTGGCCCGTCTGTAGTCTCGGGTCTCTTCGGCTAAAAAGACCCTTTTAAATTGAACCATTCCGGCATTGGTAAAAAGCAGGGTGGGGTCGTTTTGGGGGACCAATGAGGAGCTTCGAACCGCACGGTGTCCCTTTTCCTCAAAGAAATTGAGAAAGGCCCTTCGAATCTCGTCAGAGGTCATGGTTTCAAACCTGGTCCCCTTCGGCCGTCCATTTTGACATCCGCGGGCTTCGCGACTTTCAACTTCTTCTCTTCACCCTTCTCCTTCTCTTTAACCGTCTCCTTCTCTTTCTCTAACGTCTCAAAATCCTCCCAACCCGCGTCGCTCGCCGCGAGAATTCCCTTCACCCTCAGAGCAAAGTCATCTGGATTGGTGCAGTGTTTGAGAGCTTCATCATAAGTGACTAACCCCTCTCTCATCAAATACATCAGGGACTGATCGAAGGATTGCATCCCATAACTCGTGGCTCCCCGGGCGATGGCGTCATTAATCTCACTGGTCTTATCCTTTTCGACGATGCACTCCCTCACCCTTGCCGTGGAGACCAGGACTTCAACCGCAGGTACTCTTCCCATTCCGTCTACCCTCGGCACCAGTCTTTGGGAGACGACACCCTTAAGGATACCCGAGAGCTGAAGCCTCACTTGTTTTTGATGGTAGGGGGGAAAGACCGAGATGATTCGGGTGATCGTCTCCGTGGCATTCAATGTGTGAAGTGTGGACATGACCAGATGCCCTGTCTCGGCAGCGGTCAGAGCTGTCTCGATCGTCTCGAAATCCCTCATCTCACCGACTAAGATCACATCCGGATCCTGCCGGAGGGCCACTCGTAAGGCGCTGGAAAAAGTGTTTGTATCCGAGCCGATCTCCCTTTGGTCTACGATCGATTTCTTGTCTTCATGGACAAATTCGATGGGGTCCTCAACGGTGATGATGTGGCAATTTCTTTCGGTATTGATGATATCAATCATCGAGGCCAAGGTCGTGGACTTCCCGCTTCCGGTCGTCCCTGTAACAAGAATGAGACCCCTCTGCTCTAAGGAAATGCTTCCGAGCACAGGAGGGAGATGGAGGTCCTCCAAAGTCTTGATCTGATATGGCACAATTCGGAGGGCAATCCTGAGCTTTCCTCTCTGCTGGAAGACATTGACTCTAAATCGTCCCATGCCGTAGACTTCATAACCCATATCCACTTCTCGATTCTTGATAAACCGCTCTTTCTGCCAGTCGTTCATCAAACCGAAAGCCATCTTGGACAAATCATTATGATCGAAGGGCTTGAACTTATTCCAGGGTCTCAAGGTGCCATTGACTCTGAAGATCGGAGGAGCCCCCTCCTTGATGTGAACGTCAGAGGCTTCCTGGGAAAGGGCATCCAAAAGGATCTGATTTAAATCCATCTTCTTCTCCTTCCTGGTTTTATCCTACCGATCCCGCTTTGGCGATGCGAAAGTTCTCAAGGACTTCCTTCTCCATCTGCTCCAGGACCTTAGGATTCTCTTTTAAGAACTGCTTTGCGTTCTCCCTTCCCTGACCGATGCGTTGGCCGCCAAAGGCATACCAAGTCCCGCTCTTCTCCACCATATTCCTTTCCACCGCCAGGTCGAGGACATCTCCCTCTCTTGAAATGCCCTCTCCGTAAATGAGGTCGAACTCTATCTCTTTGAATGGAGGGGCCACTTTGTTCTTCACCACACGAACTTTTGTCCGGCTGCCGATTACGTCTTGCCCCTGTTTGATGGAAGCGATTCGTCGAATATCAAGCCGAACAGAGGAGTAAAACTTGAGGGCATTGCCTCCGCTGGTCGTCTCCGGATTTCCGAACATGATTCCGATTTTCATCCGAATCTGGTTGACGAAGATCACGATCGTATTCGACTTGCTGATGGTGGCAGTCAATTTTCTCAGGGCTTGAGACATCAGTCTGGCCTGAAGCCCCATATGGGCATCGCCCATCTCCCCTTCAATCTCCGCTTTGGGAACCAGAGCAGCTACAGAGTCGACGACGATCACATCCACGGCGCCACTGCGAACCAGGATCTCTGTAATCTCCAATGCCTGTTCCCCCGTATCAGGCTGGGAGATGAGAAGGTCGTCGATTTTTACACCCAACTTATTTGCGTATTTAACATCTAAGGCATGTTCTGCATCAATGAAAGCAGCAATGCCTCCCTTCTTCTGTGCTTCCGCAACGACATGGAGGGCTAATGTCGTCTTGCCTGAAGCCTCGGGGCCGAAAATCTCCACCACCCGTCCCTTTGGCAATCCTCCAACCCCCAGGGCAAGATCTAAGGAGATGGATCCTGTGGAGATGATGGGAATCTCTCCAAGCGTTGCTTCTGCACCCAATTTCATAATGGCGCCTTTCCCGTATTGCCTTTCGATCTGGGTGACGGCTAATTCCACTGCCTTGCCTTTGCTAGGATCTACCTTCATTTCGGCTTTCGTTTCCCCTTTTGTCATTGAATCCCCCTTCTCCGGCAGAGCCAGAATTGACTTGGTGATGGGGTGATAGGGAGACAGGGTTAGGGAATTTGCTCCGCTTCGCCGCGTCTCCCACTCTCCTTATTGCCCTCCTAATCTCAATTCCCTGAGGGGTGTATAAATCGGACCTGAAGGTCTCAAATCGCTTTTAAATAAGACCACCCTCTCCACTTGAAAATCTCCAAACTTCTCTTCTCTATGTCTCTCCATCCTTCCCACCAACTCCTCCTTTCCTCGGCTCGATTTCATCCTTCCTAAGGTCAGGTGAGGGTGGAAAGGACGATCTTCAGGTTGAAATCCAACTTCCTCTAAATGAATTTCTATTTGTTTCTGAAGCGAGGTGAGGGCTTCCCTCTCGTCCATCAATCCTATCCAGATCACCCTTGGGTTTTTCAAATAAGGGAAGGCGCCTACCCCTTGGACCTTGAGAGAAAATGGTAGGGTGTTCCGGACGGGCTCTTCAATTGATTTGAAGATGGGATCAATTCTCGACTCTTCAATATTTCCAAAAAATTTAAAAGTGAGGTGGATCTTTTCAGGACTCACCCACCGCACATCTGCATGAGTTGATCTTAAGTCTCCCTGAACCTCCTCGATTTTTCTGAGGATCGGTTCCGGAAGCTCAATTGCCAGAAAGGATCGAAACAATCAAAAAACCCTTTCATAATCCCCCTTCGCTTCCCTTTATTAAAGGGGGATTGGGGAGGATTATTGTTTTTTGATGTTAACACAACTGCCAAAAAAGTCAATGAGAAAAACCCCTGTAAGTACTAATAAAAAGGCCTGTCCCTTATTCCTGGGGCAGGCCTTTCATACCTTTTGCTTCATCCCATCGACTGGTTACTTCCAATAACGATCGTTGGAGAGCCGCTCCTCGATATTGATTCTATAAAACTCCTGAAGAGGTCTGAACACCTCTTTATCCTTTCCGTAAACTTCCTTTAGGGTATTTCTAACGACCTCCACTCCTTTAGACGTCATCTTTCCAAGGGGTGGCCGAGAGGGCCCGGAGGGTAGTCCAAGGCCCTTCATCATGGTTTTGATCGCTAACGGATTTCTAAATTTGCATGGAACCTCAAATCCTTCATAAGATTCTACGGTGTTGACCGTCACCCCTTTGAAAAGGGGATCAAGAATATCTCTGAGTTGATTGGCCCTCTCCATATTTCCATTCCGTATTGCTTTGACCATCTCACCAATAGGTCCCGGAACGATGTTCGACATCACTGAGACCACACCAGAAGCACGAATGTCCTTCCGGGTCATCATCTCAAAGGTCTTATCGTCATCTCCGGAAAGAATGTCGAAGTCCTCTCCGCATAGAGTCCTCGTCTTAGCCATCCGATCGAGATCTCCAGTGGCCTCTTTCACCGATCGCAAATTCTTGAACTTACGATGAAGGATGGCTAGATCCTCCACCTCCAATTTCGTCCCTGTTCTTCCGGGGATGACATAAGGCACCACAAAGGCCCTCCGGAATGCTTTGGCAATCAGTTCATAATACTGTGTCCTCATCTCGAGGGAGGAGGGTCCGTTATAATAACAATCCACAAGAAGCACTCCTTGGGCCCCTACTTCGACAGCATGTTTTGAGCCTCTCATCGCCTCACGGGTTGAATTTGACCCTGTTCCTGCAATAACAAAGGCTTTATCTTTCGAAAACTTAACCGTCTTAGTAATCACCCGATCGTGTTCTCTCCAGTCCAATGTGGGAGATTCTCCGGTGGTTCCGGTGGGTACAAGATGGGCCCCACTCTCTATCTGAAATTGAACATTCTTCTCGAGACCTTCGTAATCGACCTCCCCTTTTCGATTAAAAGGGGTCACCATGGCTGTCCAGCAACCCTCAAATCTCTCCAGTTTCATTAAAACCTCCTCCTCTCTAATTTAAACGCTAAGTGCTTAAGGCAAAGGGTATAGCTTCCTTAACCTTTGTTTCTATCTATTATGGGGCAAAAGAATAAAATTTCAAGAAGAAAAGATTCACAATCTGGAGTAAATCAACCCTTCAACTTTTCCCGGCCTAAAACCCGAGGTTTGCTCAGGGTTGATACTGAGCGGCGGTCTTCACCCCGTCCTAAAGGATGGTGTTTGGCGCCGTCGAAGTATCAATTTTTCATAAAAAAACCGAAGCCCCTTCTCGGTCGCTTTCCTCTTGATCTCTCGGCGGCCACCTTTCAAATCCTCTCTCTTCACCCACGTTCTTCTTCCGTCCGTGAATCCTATGAAAACTCTTCCAATGGGAGATCTCTCGGTCCCGCCCGTAGGCCCTGCCACACCTGTGGTGGATAATCCGAATGTCGTCCCAAAGGCTTTACGCACCCCCTGAGCCATCCTCCTCGCCACCTGCGGACTCACTGCTCCATACTTCCTTATATAATCTAAGGGAATCCCTAAATGTTTTGCCTTCGATTCATTACTGTAATTAACCATTCCTCCTTCAAAATAATCCGAACTCCCTGGTACATCGGTGATCCGATCACAGATTAGTCCTCCAGTACAGGATTCTGCAATGGCAAGGGTCCATCCTCTATCTCTCAAACGATCTCCAATGAGTTTCTCTAGAGAATTGCGCATTATTTTCACCCCCGCCGCGCCGTCGCCAAAGCGGCTTGCTTGCTCGAAGCGCTCCGGCACTGGCAGGCTATGGCGCGTCGGCGACCTCCCCCTCCCCCGTCCAAGGGGGAGGGGGTTTTCAAACTGAAGTTATATCAAGAGGTAGATAAGACGGAGGACGATATTGGCATAAACTCCTGCTGCCACATCATCCAGAACGACTCCAAATCCTCCCTTCAATCTTTTTTCCAGACGGCGGATAGGAAAGGGTTTAAGAATATCGAAAAACCGAAAGAGAAAGAAACCGATGAGCATGAACCAGATGGTTTTGGGAACCCAGAGCATGGTGATCAGAAAGCCTATCACCTCATCGATGACAATCCTCTGATCATCTTCCTTCCCGAAAAGTCTCTCTGCATTTCCTGAAACCCAAACGGAGAGAAACAAAAAACCAACCAGCGTGACTTCATAGAGAGGGGAAGGGATCTCGGAAAGAAAGTAATAGGTGGGGATAGCGATGAGGGTTCCCAGCGTCCCTGGGGCAACGGGAGAGTACCCGACTCCAAACCCAGTCGCTAGTATGACGATGAAACGATTCATCTTCGTATTGCGGATTTCGGAATTCGGATTTCGGAATTTTTAAACCAAGGAAAGAAATCATAACCTAATATTAAAAAGATTCCGCATTCTGCAATCCGCATTCCGCATTTGCTCATCAGAGTCTGACCGTGACTCCTTTTTCTTTAAGAAACGCTTTGACCTGCTGGATCGTAAATTCCCGATAATGGAAAATGGAGGCTGCAAGCACGGCATCCGCCTTTCCAAAAACCAATCCTTCATAAAGATGTTCAAGCTGGCCGACCCCTCCTGAAGCAATGACAGGAATACTCGTCTGCTCTGAAATAGTTCGTGTCAATTCGATGTCGTAGCCATCCTTTGTACCGTCCCGATCCATGCTCGTCAGCAAGATCTCGCCCGCTCCCATCTCGTCTACTTTCTTTGCCCAATGAATTGCATCCATTCCTGTGGGGACTCTTCCTCCGTGAGTGAAGATTTCCCAACTCTCCCCTTTTCTTTTCGCATCAATGGCAATGACAATGCATTGGCTCCCAAAACGTTTCGAAGCTCTTTCTACAAAATGTGGATCCTTCACGGCAGCCGTATTGATCGATACCTTATCCGCTCCGGCATTAAGAAGTTTCCGAATATCCTCCAAGCGTCTGATGCCCCCACCGACGGTGAGGGGAATAAAGATTTCCTCCGCTGTCCTTCGAACAATATCAATGAGAATATCCCTCTCCTCATACGAGGCCGTAATATCTAAAAAGGCGATCTCATCCGCACCCTGTTCGTCGTAAACCTTCGCATTCTCAACCGGATCGCCAGCATCCTTCAGGTCTACGAACTGAGTCCCCTTCACCACCCTTCCGCTTTTCACATCCAGACAGGGGATGATTCGCTTCGCCAACATCCTAAATTCCTTAATTCAGAAGCAAGAATTCAGAACGGACTATGTTTTTTCTATTCTGGCTTCTGGCTACTGACTTCTTAACTAAACTAATCGTATGGCTTCTTCCAAATCGAGGGCCCCTGTGTAGAGGGCCCGACCGACAATCACTCCGATGACTCCCTCCGATTCTAACTCCAAGAGATGTTCAATGTCCTCAATTCGTGAAACTCCTCCTGAAGCAATCACCGGGATGGAAGTGGACTTGGACAATCTTCGGGTTGACTCAAGGTTTAAACCTGTGCTCATTCCATCTCTTTCGATATCTGTAAATATGATCGCCGAGAGGCCCTTCCCTTCAAACTGCTTTGCCAGGTCAACGGCATCTAAAGAAACCACCTCATTCCAGCCCCGGATCGCTACCCTCCCTCCTCTGGCATCAATTCCAAGGATTACCCTTTCAGGAAATTGTCGACAGGCCTCCTCAACGAAGGAACGATTTTGAAAAGCGGCTGTTCCTAAAATAACCCATCTCACTCCTGAAGAGAGATAATCCTCAATGGTAGCGATATCACGAATACCTCCGCCCACCTCTATCGGAATCCGAAGGGATCGCGTGATTTCTTTGATCAAAGAGCGGTGAATGGGTTTTCCCATCACCGCTCCGTTAAGATCTACCACATGGAGTCTCTCCGCTCCCTTTGACTCCCAGTGCTTGGCCATTTCCACAGGATGCTCTGAATAAACCGATTCCTGATCCATTCTGCCCTGAGAAAGCCTGACACATCTCCCCTCCTTCAGGTCCACAGCAGGAATGACGATCAAGACATTTCCTCCAGTTCCTTCGGCCCGGGGAGCCGTTTCAGCATCTCATCCATCCCCACACTTGAAAGTTCTTCTGCCGTCAGCCACGAAGCTTTTCTCCTGACAAAAGAGCCTATGTTCAAAAGGTTCTCGCTGAGGGCCTGCTGCGTCTCATCAAACTTTCCATCCCACACCCTCTTCCCATCCCTCACCCGCAGGAGGTGGACATCGAAACCCACCGAGGCAGTTTTCTCCGCACCAATGCGAGATCCAATCCTTTCCTCAAAACGGAAAAGATATCCGAGAACAATGAAATCCACGTTCAACTCTTTTCCGAACTGGATCGCGGAACGAAGAGGTCTTAATTCAAACTGTCCCTTATTCGTCTTAGAAAAGGCATCTTCGACTTTTTCCAAAGGAAGAATCTTGAACGTCTCCAGGGTGTCCATCTTTTGCTGGAGAAGTTGAGTCAGGGTACGCTGTGAGCCGTATAAAGTATTCCCTCTCTTGTAGACCCCTTGACAAACAGGACAGACAGCTCCCCTTGATGGATCATCCATTCTCTCGATTAAAAAAGGCACAATGGCCAGAGTGGGCTTTGTCTCTGCCCTGACCTCCATGCTCCATGAAAGGAGCATCCCTGACACGAAGAACATTAACAAGAATCTTCTCATCTCCGCCCTCCTGTGGATACTTTCTGTTCTCCCTTCACTTTCTTGGCCCTATCTTCTTGGCATCCTCTAAGAATTGTGCAATCCCTTTATCGGTCAGCGGATGTTTCACCATCTGCTCGATGATGGCAGGCGGGATGGTCACAATTTCTGCTCCCATCATTCCGGATTCGATGACATGAATAGGATGACGGACGCTTGCGACAATAATCTGCGTCTCGATGTCCGGATAATTTTCATAGATTCCTCTGATTTGCCGGATCAGCTCCAGTCCATTGGTGCTAATATCATCGAGTCTTCCCAAGAACGGACAAACATAGGTCGCCCCGGCTTTTGCGGCTAAAATGGCTTGACTGGCGGAAAAGAGAAGAGTGACGTTGGTGCGGATGCCCTCCGAGGAAAGAATTTTGACTGTTTTTAAACCCTCTGGAGTGATGGGAATTTTGATGACAATCTCATCTCCCCAGGCGGCCATGGTCTTTGCTTCTTTCACCATCTCCTCACAGGTGATGCCGATCACCTCCACATTGACAGGTCCTCTCACCTCTTGCCAGATTTTGCGGATCAGCTTCTCTGTCTCCTCTCCTTCTTTCGCAAGAAGTGTGGGATTGGTTGTCACTCCATCGACCAAGCCCATGGCTTTTGCCTTCCTGATCTCATTGAGATTCGCGGTATCAATAAAGATTTTCATGAAGCCCTCCTCTCTCTCAAAGGAACCGCAAAGGGCAGAGCGCATGGAGCATAGCGAATAATGAAATACCAATCACCCAAATTCAAAGCAAAATCTGCTTGGTCATTTGAAATTGGAATTTGGAATTTATTTGGGATTTGGAATTTGTGATTTGGGATTTCATGACCTTTACACTATGCTCTTTGCTCTATGCTCTATGCGTCTTTCAGTCATTATACGATTCCCCATGTCCTCATCATATCATGAATCGCTTTGGTCTGCCGAAGAAGATTTTCCATCTCGTCAAGAGGGATCATACTGGAGGCATCGCAGAGCGCCTGACTCGGTTTGGGATGAGTCTCGAGGAAGAGGCCATTGCAGCCCGCGGCCACAGCGGCTCTACAGAGATGGGGGACATATTGAGGACTTCCTCCTCTCGGGTCCTCACTCGGGATACCATAATTTCTGATGACATGGGTCGCATCAAAGATCACCGGACAACCAGTCTCCTGCATGATCGGAATAGAACAGAAGTCTGAAATCAATTTATTATAGCCGAAACAGGTTCCTCTCTCGGTTAGAAGGACTTGACGATTCCCGGTGCTATAAATTTTCTTGACCGCTCCTGCCATATTTTCAGGTGCAATGAATTGCCCCTTTTTAATGTTAACCACTTTGCCTGCTCCTCCCACCTTAAGAAGGAGGCTCGTCTGCTGACAGAGAAAGGCAGGGATCTGGAGAATATCAAGGACCTCTTTAGCTGAATCCACATCCTGCATCCGATGGATATCGGAAAGGACCGGAATGCCGACTTCTCCCTTTACCTTGGCGAGGATCCTCAAACCCTCTTTAAGACCGGGTCCTGTGTAGGACTTCTCCGAGCCGCGATTATCTTTCTCAAAGGAAGCCTTAAAGATATAAGAGATTTTCAGATTTGAACAGATCTTCTTCATCTCCTTGGCAACCTCAAGTGCGTTTGCTTCGCTCTCGATGACACAGGGACCTGCAATCAATACTAAGGGATTCCCTTTTCCGATGCGAATCTCCCCCACCTTAACCTCGTTCATGGATTGCTCCTCCCCTTTATTATAAAATTCTTGGTAGTAAAACGTAGCGTCGGCATTTATTGCCGACGATCTCTTCGCCCCCAATAAATGAGGGCGCTACAGACTCTTCGGCGTTCAGTCTACAGTCAAATCGATTTTATAAAGTTCTCCAATATCCTCAAACCCTTTTGCTGGCTCTTCTCCGGGTGGAATTGTGTGGCAAAGAGGTTCTCTTTCCAGATGCTGGAGACAAAAGGTTTGCCGTAGGTTGTGAAAGACGAAATCCACTGTGTCTTGTCTGGAATGACATAATAGGAGTGGACAAAATAGAAAAAATCGCCACTCTCTATCCCCTGAAGCATGGGACCCTCTTTCTCCTTCTCAATCGTATTCCAGCCCATATGGGGAACCTTATGCTCTGGATCGGGTACAAATCTAACGACCTTCCCTTGGATCAGATCCAGTCCTTTGTGGGATCCGAATTCCTCACTTTCAGAAAAAAGAATTTGAAGGCCCAGGCAGATGCCTAAATAGGGTTTCCCTTTTTCAATGGATCGGAGCAGGGGTTCAACAAGCCCATACTTTTCCAGATTCTCCACGCAATCCTTAAACGCCCCTACCCCTGGAAGCACAATGGCTGAAGCCCTTCCGATCTCGTTTTTATTACGGGTCAATCTGGCCTCAAAGCCAATCTTCTCGAAACCCTTCTGGACATTTCGAAGATTTCCCATGCCATAATCGATGATGACAATCTTCGGCTTCATCGTTCCTTTGAATAGTTCAGGGTTCGGAGTTTTTAGTTCGGAGACTTTACAAAATCATTTTATTTGAAGGCGGTCAATTTGTTTCTCGTTCCTCCGAACTTTCTACCATTAAAGAATTCCTTTGGTCGAGGGGATTTGAGAGGCCCGCTCATCAAAAGAGACCGCCTCTCTCAACGCCCTTCCAAATCCTTTGAACACAGCCTCTACCATGTGATGGCTGTTTCTGCCGTAAAGGAGATTGATGTGAAGGGTCATCCTCGCATGGTTGCAAAGAGCCCTGAAGAACTCCTCCACTAACTCGGGGTCAAAGGTCCCGATTTTCGATTTTCTCAGCTTCATCTGAAAAACCAACCAGGGCCTCATTGAAAAATCCAAGGCAACGGAGACTAAAGTCTCATCCATCGGAATCATGGCCATTCCGTATCTCTGGATTCCTTTTGCCTCCCCCAGGGCCTTTCTGATCCCATCCCCGAGACAGATACCCACATCTTCTACGGTATGGTGTGCATCCACACCGATATCGCCCTTTGCCTTGAGGGAGAGATCCAAACGGCTGTGATATGCGAGGAGACTGAGCATATGATCAAAGAAAGGAATTCCAGTAACGATCGAATGTTTTCCGTTTCCATCCAGATTCAGTCTCAAGACAACCTCTGTCTCCTTTGTCTTCCGTCTCACCTCTGCCTTGCGATGTTTCTTCATCTTTTCTCCCCCCACTGGACACCATTTACAAATCCCCCTCTCCCCCCTTTGCCAAAGGGGAAGGTGTGAAGAAATCGATTTATTTCTTTTTCACGTCATTCCGGCGAAAGCCGGAATCCAGTGTTTTTAAAGCATTACGGATTGACCGGACCCCGGTTTTCACCGGGGTGACACCTGAAATTTAATTTTTTCACAGCTTCGGGGGGAGAGGGGGGGATGATTATACTCACCTCTCAAGATTTCTTCATTCTCATTTGAACCGCTTGAGAGTGTCCTTCCAATCCTTCCCACTCTGAAAATCTCTTCACATCCTTCTCAAACCGCCTTAATGCCCTCCGTGTAAAGCTCACCAGGTTGGTCCTCTTGACAAAATCCTCCACACCCAAGGGCGAAGAGAATCGCGCTGTGCCCGCCGTTGGAAGAATATGGTTGGGCCCCGCCATATAATCTCCAATCGCCTCAGGAGTATAGGGTCCGAGAAAGATGGCACCTGCGTGTCTCACACCTTTTATCAGAGCGAAAGGTCTTGAAACAAGAAGTTCTAAATGCTCCGGAGCAATCCGGTTCACCAACTGCATTGCCTGATCGAGATTCTTGACAATCAGAATGGCACCTCTTCTATTCAGGCTTTCCGAGGCGACCTTTCTTCGTTTCAAACAGGAAAGTTGTCTTTCTAGTTCTTTCTTCACGATCCTTCCGAATGCCTCAGAGTTCGTAATCAAAATGGCCAATGCCATTTCATCATGTTCAGCCTGGGAGATCAGGTCTGCCGCTACAAAGGACGGGGGCATCCTTTCATCGGAGACGATCACTATCTCGCTGGGTCCAGCCACCATATCGATATCGACCTCACCATAGACCAATCTTTTGGCCGTAGCCACATATTGATTTCCCGGACCAACAATCTTATCCACCTTAGGAACCGATTTCGTCCCGTAGGCGAGAGCGGCGATGGCCTGAACGCCTCCGATCCGATAGATTCGATCCACCCCTGCCAAGTCCGCTGCGACCAGGACAGCAGGGCTGATCCCCTCTTTCTGAGGGGGAGTGACCATGACAATTTCCTGAACTCCTGCCTCCTTTGCAGGGATGGCAGCCATAAGAACGGTCGAAGGATAAGAGGCTTTTCCACCCGGGACATAGATCCCTACCCTTTCTAAGGGCCTCATCACCTGCTCAAGGCGGATCCCTTTCTCCTCTCCCTTCAATGACAGGATTAATCTCTTGCTCAGAAGTCGGTGAAACTTTTGAATGCGTCGAGCTGCCTGCTTGAGCGTTTCCAGAAATTCTCGAGGGACTTTCCTGTGAGCCTCTTTCACCTCGCTTCTCTTTACTTGAAGCTGATGAATTGGAATTCTTAAGTCGTCGAAGACCTGGGTGTAATGAACGAGAGCTTTATCTCCTCGTTTCCTCACGTCCTTTAAGATGGAACGAACTTCCCTCTCAAAGCGAAAGATATCCTGGGCCCCTCTTCCCTCTACCTCGGAGAGGTACCGCTCGAATCCTTTTTCTCCTGCTCGAAGAATTCTCACTCTTCTCCTTCTTTCACCCTCTTAATCTTCGCTCCGAGTTTGTCCAATTTCTTATCCAGACCCTCATACCCCCGGTCGAGGTGATAGACTCTAGAAATCTCCGTCACCCCCTCTGCAGCCAATCCAGCGAGAATGAGGGAGGCACTGGCTCTTAAATCGGTCGCCATCACCGGTGCTCCACTTAAGCTTTCTGCCCCCTGGATGATCGCTGAATCGCCCTGAATGCGAATATCCGCTCCCATTCTTCTGAGTTCGCTCACATGGATGAATCGATTTTCGAAGATGGTCTCAGAAATGACACTTAACCCTTTTGCCAAGGACATCAAGACCATGAACTGGGCCTGCATATCCGTCGGGAATCCAGGGTAAGGCTGTGTCTTGATATCCACACTTCGAATTCTTTTCGTGCCCACGGCTCTGACTCCATCTCCCTCGGATTCGATCTCCATGCCCGATTCTCTTAATTTATGGACGACCATTTCCATTTCGGAAAGAGGACAATGGAGAATCTTTATATTTCCGCGCGTCAGTCCGGCTGCCACCATCAACGTCCCGGCTTCGATTCGATCGGAGATGATGCTATGCTCAACGGCATGAAGCGACTTCACACCTTCCACCTCGATCACATTTGTTCCCGCACCATTGATCTTTGCGCCCATTTTATTCAGGACGTTGGCTAAGTCTATTACTTCAGGCTCCATGGCTGCGTTCTGCAAAGTGGTTTTTCCTTTAGCGAGCGAAGCCGCCATCATCAGATTCTCAGTGCCCGTGACGGTGACGGTATCAAAAGAGATATTCGCTCCCTTCAGAACATCCGCTTTGGCCTCGATGTATCCGTGGCGGAGTTCGACCTTGGCTCCCATGGCCTCAAGCCCCGTCAGATGAAGATTGATCGGCCGGGCACCAATGGCACATCCTCCTGGAAGAGAAACCGTGGCCTTTTTCTTGCGGGCCACCAATGGACCCAAAACGAGAATGGAGGCCCTCATGGTCTTCACCAAATCATAGGGGGCCTCCTCGTTGGAAATCTCTGTGGCATCGATTCGACAAATCCTTCCCTCCTCCGATACCTTGACTCCAAGATTCTTAAGAACCTTGATGATGGTCTGGACATCTCTCAGGTTGGGAACATTGCTGAATAAATTTTCTCCCTCGCTCAGGAGGGAGGAGACAAAGATGGGAAGAGTAGAGTTCTTTGAACCACTCACCTCGGCTTCACCAATTAGCCTTTCCCCTCCCCGTATAACAATCTTATCCATCTTAAAATCTCCAATCCGAAATCCGAAACAAATTCAAAATTCAAATGATCAAATCTTTTTAGGTTTTAAATTTTGTGTTTCGGTCATGCGGGTTTGTTTCGAATTTCGAATTTCGTGTTTCGAATTTTTTACTCCCGCTGTGCTTTCACCACTCTGTCTATCCCAGCAAGGTCTGGCAGAATCTGGGGTTCTAAAAATGTTCCACTCCCCTGAATTTGTTTCGCGACCCTTTCTGCCTGGCCCTGACCCACTTCCAACAGGAACCATCCTCCTTTTCGCAGATAGGAAAGGGCTTGAGAGATGAGGCGTCGGTAAAATTCTAATCCGTCCTCTCCTCCATCCAAAGCGACGACGGGTTCATAATCCCTCACCTCTTTAGCCAAAGACCCGATCTCGGACCGGATAATATAGGGAGGATTAGAAAGAATAAGATCGAAAACCTCTCTCTGTTTTGAAGAGTGAAAGGGACCCAAGAGATCGCCGTTCACAAATTGTATCTGATCCTGGACGCCCGCAGATTTAGCATTCTCCTTTGCTAAGATAAGAGCGTCTCTTGAGATGTCGGTAGCTACCAGAAAGATATTCTTCACCTCTTTCGCCAAGGCGACGGCGATGGCCCCGCTTCCCGTACCTATTTCGAGAACAGAGGGATTTCGTCCGAAAGTCCTTTCAGAGAGTATCGAGAGACTTTGTTCGACCAAAAGCTCTGTCTCCGGTCTTGGAATGAGCACGCGGGGATCCACTTTAAATTGGATTGACCAGAATTCCTGATGGCCTAAGATGTATTGGAGAGGTTCCCCTGAAATCCTTCTTTGAACCAACCTCTCCAAGCCCCCTTTCTCCCTTTCGTTAAGTTCTCGGTAGAGACGCGCATAAAGCTCCTCCCTGTTGAGGTTCAGGGAGTGGGCCAAAAGGAGTTCTGCATTCAGCCGGGGATTTTCAATCCGATGATCCTTCAAGGTGCTGATCGCCCATTGGAGGAGTTCTAATCCTGTCATCTTCAAGCTTTCTCCTTTACGCGATCCCTCGCTCCGATGGGGAGAGGGAGTGGATGAAGGAGTCTCCTTCGAAGATGGACGTTCATAGGACGTTGGGCCTTGACATTTGAACATGGAGATTGATTATTTCCTCTCTCCTTTGGCCTTTGAGAATTGGATTTTAGAGTTTTCTGCTTCTCCCTTTAGCGCCTCCACCTGGTAATGGGTGGTCAGGGCTTCAATCGTCTCCTCAAGCTCACCCTCCAGGATAGATTCCAGTCGATAAAGGGTTAATCCAATCCGATGATCCGTCACTCTCCCCTGAGGGAAGTTATAGGTTCGGATACGTTCGCTTCGCTCTCCAGTCCCCACCTGGTTCCTTCTCTTTTCGGAAATTTCCATCTGCTTCTCTTGTTGGGCCTTATCCATTAACCTCGCTCGAAGGATCTTAAGCGCTTTCGCCTTGTTCTTGTGCTGGGATTTCTCATCCTGACAGGACACCACGATTCCGGTAGGAAGATGGGTAACCCGGACAGCGGAGTCCGTGGTGTTTACACTCTGACCCCCCGGTCCTGACGATCTGAAGATATCGATTCGCAAATCATTGGGATCGATCTGAACATCGACCTCTTCTGCCTCCGGCAGGATGGCCACCGTAACCGTAGAAGTATGAATGCGACCCTGGGATTCTGTAACGGGAACCCTCTGAACCCGGTGGACCCCGCTCTCAAATTTCAGTCGACTGTAGACCCCTTTTCCTTCGATCAGGGCGATGATCTCTTTGAACCCCCCCACGCCCGCATAATGCCGGCTCAATATCTCCATGCGCCAACCTTGTTTTTCTGCAAACTTGGAATACATCCTGAAGAGATCTCCGGCGAAAAGGCCGGCTTCTTCTCCGCCCGTCCCTGCACGGATTTCGAGCAAGATGTTTTTTCCGTCATTCGGGTCTTTTGGGAGAAGAGCCGTCTTCAACTCCTCCTCGACCTTTTCTTTCTCCTGGGTAAGTCGACTCAGTTCCTCTTTGGCCAGGCGCTTCATTTCTTCATCTTCTTCGTGATCCAGGAGATGCTGGCTTCCCTTGATCTCTTCTTCTAATCTTTTAAGCCTTCGATAAAGGTCGACCACCTTCCCCAGCTCAGCGCACTCCTTGGCGGCCTTCTGGAACTCGGACTGTTTCGCGATCACCTCGGGCTGGCCGAGGTGATGGGAGAGGGTTTCGTACCGACGTTCGAACTCTTCTAATTTCTGAAACATCTTTACACCCTTAAAACAATGACAAATCTCAAGGTTCAAATGTCAAAAGAAAAAATATGGAATGATGGAACATTGAAATACTGGGCTTAGAAAAAAGGATTTCCACTCTTACGCATTATTCCAACATTCCATTATTCCGGAATGATCTTTATTAGATTTTGACATTTGAAATTGTTCTTATTTGGCTCGTCCCTCTAATTCCAGTACTTCATGAAGGGCACGAAGTGCCACCTCGATTTGATCCTCGGAAGGCTCGTGCGCGGTCATCCGTTGGAGCCAGAGGCCGGGCTTGATGAAATATTGCATGCTCTTCCTCTCTCGCTTTTGATCGGCGAATCGGATGATCTCATAAGCGAGCCCTGCGATGAGAGGGATGAAGACCACCCGAGAGGCCACTTTATATCCGAATGAAAGGTGGTGAGGGATGAGGGCAAAGACCAAAATGCTCACCACCATGACGATGAGAAGGAAGCTCGTTCCACATCTGGGATGAAGATAACTGAAGCCCTTTACCCGATCGGCCATCAACACCTCACCGGACTCGAAGGCAAAGATCGACTTGTGTTCGGCACCATGATATTGAAAGATCCGTCGAATCTCTTTAAAAAAGGAGATGGCCCACAGGTAAGCCAGAAAGATCATCAATCGAATGATTCCATCCACCAGATTGAAGAGGATTCCGCTTGTGGAAACCATGGGGATGGCAAACCGCAACCACTTCGTCAAAAAGAGAGGGATCAGGAAGAAAAGGAAAATGCCGAAGCAGAGGGCGAACGTAAAGGTGAGCCCCATGGTCCAGGAGCTGACTTCTTTCTCTTCTCCAAGGGACTGATTGGCTGAAAAGTTGAGAGCCTTCATCCCTAAAATTAAGGCAGAGAGTAAGTTGATCACCCCCCTGATCAAGGGAAGTTTGGAAAAGAATTTCTTTTCAGAAAAAAAGTCCAACTTCTCCCGTTTCACCACAATCTCGCCATTCGGTTTTCGGACCGCAATCGCCATCGAATTGGGAGACCTCATCATCACCCCTTCGATCACGGCCTGTCCGCCGATTCGAATTCGATCCTCCCCTTTTTTAGGGAGAGATGGATGGGATAGAGAATATCCCTGCTCGGGATCTTTTCTCCCAAAGAACATTTAAACCCTCCAAATGAACCCTGTTGTTAAAAAATTGGCCAACCTTCCCCTTTCTTTGATTAGCACAAATAATACAAACTTCTTAGAGATAGACTAAAACATCCATTCTCTTCAAAAGACATTTTTATACAACAGGGTGAACTAATGCTGAATGTCTGTTAAAAAAATGACAGACAGAAAGACAGGAATATAGGATGACCCTTTGGTCCCGCAGAAAAAGGGGTATCCAAGGGTGATGGATCGGGATGCATCGTGATGAATGGGGGAGTCTGAATGATTACTTCTGATTTTCTTTTTTCCCATATTTTTTATGAAACCGTTCAATTCTTCCAGCAGTATCTAAAAATTTTTGTTTTCCGGTAAAAAAAGGATGACAGTTGGAGCAGGTCTCTACATGGATCTCCTTTTCTGTACTCTTTGTCTCAAGGATCGCTCCGCAGGCACATTTAATCACCGTATCAAAAATCTTTGGGTGAATATCTTTTTTCATCTTAACAACCTCCCATTTACCATTTTACTGATTTCCCACAATTTTTCAACTATTTTAAAAAATATCGTGATAGTGATCGTCTCATCAATCTTCCATCCCTAACACCAATACCCCTATTGATTCATGGAGTCGAGGAAGTCCCGATTGCTTTTCGTGGCTTGCATCTTCTCCAGTAGAAATTCCATGCTCTCTACGGTGTTCATCGGCTGAAGGACCTTTCTCAAGAGCCAGATGCGGTTGATATCGTTGCGGTCGAGGAGTAGCTCCTCTTTTCGAGTACCGGAGCGTTGAATATCAATGGAGGGAAAGACCCTTCGATCCACCAAGCGCCGGTCTAAATTGATCTCCATATTT
>CAYGWV010000087.1:0-16639 GCA_964353925.1 uncultured Syntrophaceae bacterium
TTCTACTCTCCAGCTAAGGATGGTTGCGTGGGAGTTGACCCGAAGCTGCAATCTCGCCTGTGTCCATTGCCGCGCCTCTGCACAGTACGGCCCATACGAAGGAGAACTTTCAACGCAGGAGGTTTTCAGGGTGATGGATGAAATTGCCTCTTTCAGTAAGCCCGTCATCATCCTGACCGGGGGAGAACCTTTGCTCCGATCAGATATCTTCGATCTGGCCTCTTATGGAACAGGAAAAGGGTTCCGAATGGTAATGGCTACGAATGGGACATTATTCAATGAAGAAATCATACAAAAGATCAAGGCTTCGGGGATTCAGCGGATCAGCATCAGTATTGACGGCCCGACCGCGGAGACACACGATGCCTTTCGAAAAGTGAAGGGGTCTTTTGAAGGCTCCCTTCGAGGAATCGAGATGGCCAAGAAAGGGGGTATCGAATTCCAGATCAACACCACCATTACACAGGTCAATCTCCATCTGATCCCGGAGATCCTCCGTCTGGCTGTCGGTCTGGGTGCCGTGGCTCTCCACATCTTTCTTTTGGTTCCGACGGGAAGGGGAAAGCAGCTCAAAGATCAGGAAATATCTGCGCTCGATTATGAAAAAACCCTCCACTGGTTTTACGAACAGATCGATAAGGTTCCTCTCCAACTCAAGGCGACCTGTGCTCCTCACTATTATCGCATCCTACGACAACAAGCGAAAAAAGAGGGAAAGAAGGTCACTCCGAAAACCCATGGATTGGATGCCATGACCCGGGGATGTCTGGGCGGCATCTCTTTCTGTTTCATCTCCCATGTCGGTCAGGTTCAACCCTGTGGCTATCTCGACTTGAATTGCGGAAACGTGAGAGAAAAACCGTTCCAGGAGATCTGGATGGAATCGGAAGTCTTCCGGAACCTTCGCAATACCGATGGCTATCGGGGAAAATGCGGGAGGTGTGAGTTCAGAAAGGTTTGCGGAGGCTGCCGGGCGCGGGCCTACGAACTCTCTGGGGAATACATGGCCGAGGAACCCTATTGCATTTATGAGCCGATTTAAATTCATCGGAGGCCTGGCGAGAGCCTTTAACCAAATGACCCATCCGTTGAAAGAATCCAGAAGTGATCTGGAAAGAAAATTGGAGGAGCGAACCCACCAGTTGGAGGCGAACATGATGGAACTGGACCGGACCCGGACCTCCGCCCTGAAGATGCTCGAGGAACTCCAAGACGCCAAGAGGGAATTGGAAATGGTCAATCGCCAGTTAAAGGAGATGGACGAAACCAACGCGAAATTCATTGGCATCGCCTCCCATGAATTGAAAACTCCCCTCACGGCCATCAAGGCCAATATCGATTTTATCCTTTCCGAGAAAGAAGGGAAGATTCCCGAGAATCTGAAATCCTACCTCTTGACGATCCAGAGGAATACCAATCGAATTCAAATGAGAATGGATCAAATGCTGGATTTGAGTCGGATGAAATCTAACCGTCTCCTCTTCAACCGAGAGCGGATACTGCTCTCTGAGGTGATGGGAGGATATATCAACGAGGTCACTCCCGTGGAAAAGCATCTTTCTATTCAGGTTGGCATTCCACCAGACCTCCTCATCTATGCGGATAGAAATGCCCTTCATGATATCTTCATTAATCTCCTTTCCAATGCATTCAAATTCACTGCCGACGGAGGTCAGGTCTCGATTCTCGCCGGCCCAAAGGACCAATCTATTCTTCTTGAGATTAAAGATACGGGGATGGGCATTCCGGAAGATAAACTGCAGATGATCTTCGACGAGTTCTACCAGGTTGAAGGCGGCAAACACGGTGGAACAGGCTTGGGGCTAGCCATTGCAAAGCGGTTGGTTGAAGAACATGGCGGAAATATCTGGGTGGAGTCCCAATTCGGAAAGGGGTCCACCTTCTATTTTACCCTCCCCCTCTCTGCGGAGAACCAAGATGAAAAGCTCAACCATTCCTAGAAAAGAAGGGAAAGGGAAAATCCTCGTCGTGGATGACGCACCGGATACCTTGGAAATTATCCAAAAGCTCCTCCATTATGAAGGATACGACGTCACGACTGTCTCGACCGGTGAAGAAGGAGTGAAGAAGGTCGAAGAGGAAAGACCCGACGTGGTCTTGATGGATATCAATCTTCCAGGAATCGATGGCACCGAGGCCCTGAGAAGAATCCGAATCATCAATCCTTATCAATGCGTCGTCATCCTGACAGCCTTTGCCACAGTGGATAATGCCGTCTACGCCCTCAAAGAAGGGGCCTTTGACTTCGTGAAGAAACCCTTTGAGAATGAGCATCTGATTCACATCGTCAACCAGTGTTTGGAGCAGTACAAAACCCTGAGGGAGAAAGAAAATTTGGAGGAGGAGGTCAGAAGGCTCTCGATTACCGATGATTTAACCGGTCTTTATAACCATCGCCATTTTTTCAAGACGTTAGAAGCTGAATTGGCTCGTCTAAAACGTCAAAAAACCTCTCTCTCCCTCCTGATGTTCGATCTCGACAATTTCAAAAAGTATAATGATCTCTATGGTCATTTGGAAGGGGATAAGGTCTTGAAGGCAGTCGGGGAGATCGTCAAATACTCCATCCGATCCAATGTCGATTCTGGCTATCGTTATGGAGGAGATGAATTTACCGTCCTCCTCATCGGGGCCTCTGCGGATCGGGCCAGGGCCATTGCGGAACGCATCCGTTCTTCCATCGAACAGGCCAAATCTCATACCATTAAGGTCAGCATCGGCCTATCCGAGTACAGGGACCACTTCGACCTGGAGGGGTTTGTCAAATCTGCGGATGAGGCGATGTATCGTGCGAAGAATTCTGGCGGAAATCGAGTTCATACGAATATCTCCTAAATCTCCGGTTCAAGCCAGCATAAAATAAATGGTCCAATGGAATATGAATCCGGCCAGGTTATTCAAAAATCCGAAATCCGAAACAAATTATTCATGGCCAATTGGCCACCCGGGAACCATAAAAATTACGAAGCATTATCCTCCCCCTTCCCCGCCCCGGTCTATTAATAGGGCGGGACCGGGGGACGGGGGAGGATTGAGGTGGGGGTGGACAAAGTATATTCCCCCTCACCCCCTCCCTCTCCCACCAAGGGGAGAGGGAGATACAGGCAGGTGCTTCGGATTTTATTTCTCATTCATGAGAAAGGATTATGTCTGATCGTCCCAAACTTTTCCTAATCGATGGCTCTTCTTATATCTATCGTGCCTTCCATGCCATCCGTCATCTCTCCAATTCCACGGGGCTTCCCACCAATGCGACGTTTGGCTTCGTTCAGATGCTGCTTCGAGTGCTCAAGGAACATCGGCCGGATTATCTTGCCGTGATCTTCGATTCGAAGGCTCCCACCTTTCGAACCGAGGTCTATAAGGAATACAAAGCCAATCGACCCGCCATGCCAGAGAGCCTTGCCCCCCAGATTCCTTATATCAAGAAGATTATCGAGGGATACCGAATTGCCCTCTTGGAGAGGGAGGGATACGAGGCGGATGATCTCATCGGAACAGTGGCCAAGAGACTGGAGTCAGAAGTCGATGTCGTGATCGTCACGGGTGACAAAGACCTCCTTCAACTGGTCAGTGACCGGATTCAGGTCTATGACAGCATGAAAGAGAAAAGGTTCGGGGTGGAGGAAGTGATCGAGCGTTTCGGCGTTTCTCCTGAACAGGTGGTGGAAGTGATGGGACTGGCGGGAGATGCCATTGATAACATCCCGGGTATCCCGGGTATTGGAGAAAAGACGGCCATCCAATTGATCAAGACGTATGGATCGATCGACAATCTCCTGACCCATGCGGAAGAAATTCCCCAGAAAAAGTTGAAGGAAAATTTGAAGACCCATGGAGACCTCGCTCGTCTCAGCCGGAAGTTGGCAACGATCCATACCGATGTGCCCGTCCATTGCCAGTTAAAAGATTTTTCTCTCTCTCCTCCTGATCTGAAGAGCCTGAAGGAGATTTTTAAAGAGTTGGAATTCAACAAACTCTTCAAAGAACTCCTTGAAGAAAAGGGTCCCTTGTCCGTAACAAGGGACTATCGTTTGGTCATCCATCAAGATGAATTTCTCGCCTTACTAGAAGATTTGAAAAAGGCCGCATCCTTTTCCGTCGATCTGGAGACCACATCCCCTTATCCTATGTGGGCGGATCTCGTTGGGATCAGCTTGTCCTACACCTCACATCAGGCTTTCTATATTCCCCTTGCTCACCAAAATCAGGAGGCAACCCAGCAACTTCCTCTGCCTTGGGTATTGGAACAGTTAAAACCTATTTTGGAGGACAGCGGAATGAAGAAGGTGGGTCAGAACATTAAATACGAATGGATTGTTCTCAAGCGATATGGGATTCACCTGCAAGGAATAGACGGGGATACCATGATCGCCTCCTACCTCCTCAATCCAACGAAACATAATCACAACCTGGGCGAATTGGCTCAGGAATATCTGGATCGCTCTGTCACGGACTACAAAGAGGTGGTGGGGACCGGAGTGAAGACATTGACCTTCGACCAGATTGGGCTTGAAAAGGCGAGGGACTACAGTTGTGAAGATGCGGATGTCACTCTCCAACTCTCTCATCTCCTTTTTCCAAAACTGACGGAGGGGGAATTGAAAGACCTCTTTGACCGCGTGGAGATGCCCCTCGTCATGGTCTTGGCAAAAATGGAGATGAATGGAGTAAGAATCGACCTGGACCTTCTCCGGGAGTATTCAAGGGAGATCGAGATCCAGCTTCAGCAGAAGATAGAACGAATCTACGGATTAGCGGGAGAGGTCTTCAATATCAACTCCTCCCAGCAACTGGGAAAAATCCTTTTTGATAAACTTAAACTCCCCGTAGTCAGGAAGACCAAGACAGGCGCCTCCACGGATGTGGATGTGTTGACCAAGCTCTCTCTCCAACATGACCTCCCCCTCGAGATTCTGGGTTACCGCAACCTGAGCAAACTCAAATCGACCTATGTCGATGCTTTTCCTAAACTGATTCATCCAAAAACTGGCCGCGTTCATACCTCCTATAATCAAACCGTGACGGCGACAGGACGGCTCTCCTCGAGCGATCCCAACCTCCAGAATATTCCTGCCCGTGCGGAGGAGGGAAACCGGATTCGCCAAGCCTTCATTCCAGAGAAAGGATGGTCCATCGTCTCTGCGGACTATTCCCAGATCGAATTGAGAATTCTCGCCCACCTCTCCCAAGATGAAACGCTGATCCAAGCCTTCCAAAATGATGAAGACATCCATGCCCGAACGGCTTCGGAGATTTTCAGCGTTCCGATGGAGAAGGTGACGCCTCCCATGAGGAGAGAGGCCAAGGTGATCAACTTCGGCATCCTCTATGGAATGAGCGCTTATGGTCTCTCACAACAGCTCAAGATAGAGCCCAAGATCGCCCAGGCTTATATTGACGAATACTTTAAGAAATATGCCGGGGTTCGAACCTATATTGAAAAGAGTTTGGAAGAGGCCAGGCAGAGGGGATATGTGATGACCCTTTTGCATCGCCGCCGCTATCTGCCGGATATTCAGTCCCCAACCGTAGCCATCCGACAGGCGACAGAGAGGATGGCTGTCAATACCCCGCTTCAGGGGACAGCGGCGGATATCATCAAGGTGGCGATGCTCCATATCCAGAATCGAATAGAAGCGTCCGGTCTCTCCACCAAGATGATCATGCAGGTCCACGATGAATTGGTCTTCGAGGCGCCCCAAGAGGAACTTCAAAAAGCCATCCCCATGATTCAGAATGAAATGGAGACTGTGATGAATCTCTCTGTCCCGCTTAAGGTCTCCATCCATTCGGGGAAGAACTGGGCAGAAGTGCATTAATACTAAAGTTCCTCTACCCATCGAATCACGTAAAATTATTTGGCCAGAGAAGGGGAGTGAATCAGTCCCTGGGCAAGAGGGCGACAGAAGGAAAGAAAGACCTCACCGATTTAGATGCCCTCGGGGAAGAATGAAGTTGCCAAGCAGATTTAATCCGTGTTTCCTCACCTAAGTGTCAGAAGTCTCGATTGAGTAAGGCTAGGCTGAGTGAGGAAGCTGCCTTTTGAAGCGCCCTTCGACAGCTCCGACAGATCTACTGACTTTTCAATTCGGTTCGAATACCTTTCATACCTCTTTAACTACTAAACGGTGAATAACCGGTAGCACAGGATGTGCCTGGGGAGCTACCGTTTCCACACTGCCCGCCAAATGCGCCGGCCCCATTCCAGCAAGGATTTTGTCCCCGAATTCCCCCGTCATCCAACGGCCGCAATATCGGTTTTGAATATCTCATCGTTTAATCCTCCTATGGTTTATCCTCAATGACCTGCCCACTGCAGCCCAGCCTTACCAAACTGATATGCATATTTACATTTTCCGATACATTTCCACCATCCGGTCGCCTCAATGGAAAACAGCAAAGCGCAGGGCATAGCGCATGATAAAAAGAAAAATATGTTTAATGGAAGATCGCGAGATACCGTTTCTCCATAAGGCCTCTGCCCTTTGCTGGTAATTGTCCCCAATAGCGCTGGAAACAGTCACCTCGTCTGTTAATTCCATTAGATCCCTAGTTTCTGATGTCCTCAGCCCGACCATGACCGCTATCCCTGAAAAGGAACTTCAGGGATGGACACTCAGTGATGTCTCCGGAGTGACGCGTGATTTAGGGAAAAGGCCAAGCCTCTGTGCGTCCTGGCAGTACCAGAAGGATGACCAGAGGCTTTTATGACGGTAATAGTTCTGAGCGATACAACTCCCAAGACAAATCTTCTTCATCAGACAGTTTCCACAGATTCCCACCAAACGATGAGGCATCCCTTCTCTCATTTCAAGAAGGAGAGAATGGTTTCCCCAGACCTCCCTTAGGAGATCTGTCTCCACATGGCCGAAGACCAGGTCAGGAACGGCTTCCCCTATTCCGCAAAGGGCGTAAGAACCATTTGCAAGAACACCAATTATTCCAAGGATTCCGCAGCGGCCACAGCCATCCCCCTTTTCACCAAACATCCTGCCAAGGGGGCGAAAAGCGAGCGGATGGTGATAGTAAAGCTTTAAATCTGTAGAAGTGGAAAGATCATTCTCCACCCACTGTCCCAGTCGGACAAGCTCTTCGGTAGGAACAGCCTCTCCGGCCTGGTGCATTTTTTCCCCTCTTGCTGTGGGTTGCATCAGATTGAATTTGATAGAGCCTGCCCCTAAAGATTCAGCGAGCTGTATCATCGCCTCTACCTGATCCTTGTTTCGGCGCATGAGAGTCATAATGACCTGGGGTTTGAGACCCGCTTCCGCAAGATTACGGATTCCTTCCAGAGCGGCCTGAAAACACCCTGTCACCCCTCTGACCCACTCATGGGTTTCAGCATTTGCGCCATCCAAGCTCACACCAACGGAAGGAGCTTTGCATCCGGCAATTTCCCTGGAGATCTTGGGGGTACAAAGGGTCCCATTCGTCTCCACGGTGAGGCGGTGGTCTTCCTGTCGAATCAGCTCCAAAATTTCGTGGATCGCCGGGTGAAGAAGGGGTTCCCCTCCTGTCAGTTTGACACTCGAGAGTCCGATCGGTTTGGCCTGCTCAATAATCGCCCGGAGGTACCTGAAATCCAATGCAGGATAGGAGCGGTTTTCCGTTTGATGGCCTGGTTCAATCCAGCAATGGCGGCAGCGCAGGTTACAGCCTTCCGTGAGATAGAAATATATCGTGTCCAAGGGATAGTCCTTCTTTCCAATTTTTTCTTTCTCACCCCGATCCATCTCCCTATCCCTTTCCTCGTTCAGACTTCCCCTTCACCCCCCCGATCATTCTTCATCCGGAAGACTTCCCCCTGCTTCGAGGAATCGTCTAAGGCAGGAATCCGGGCTTGGATGGTTCTCTTCTCCGTACAGAGTGTAAGCAATGGCAGGGCAGTTCCCTGTGCAATAGCTGGTGTAATTGCAACCCTGGCAAAATTTAAAATCACTCAATGCAATATTTCGTCTCTCCCTTAACCGTTTCAGTTCGGGATGATTCTGCCAGACCTCTCTGAGGTCGTCATGATTGATTCTGCCCAATTCCATATGGCCCATCTGATCACAGGGAACCATAACCCCATCGGCCCGAACAGCGATTTTACTCATCGGTCCACTACAGCCTGTCAGAAAGCCCCTTCCGGGAATGGGCCCTCTCCCTCCGCTACGAGCTCTTTCCATCTCCAACCAGGACCTTGCTTCTGCCAGAGGACCGGCATTCGCACCGATACGGCCATTATATTTTTGGGTGAGTCTCAGAAGGACTTTCATGGCAAGGGATCGCTCTTCAGGCGTAAGCATGACCTGTTCTGCGTTTTGACGGCAGAGCCCCATGTAGGAGGCTGAGTTGGTCGAAAATTGAGGCAGTCCGATCTCTTCCAGCAAGAGCTGGGCGATTCCTTCAAGGTCCCTGACATTGTGCTTATGAATGGTGACCCGAACCGTGGCAGGGAGATGGTATCTCAAAAGATGTTGAATCCCCTGTATGGCCTTGAGAAAATTCCCTTCCCCTCTGCAAGCATCGTGGGTCGTTGGGATAGAGCCGTCGATTGAAACCTGAACGCCGTTACATCGCCGGGTCGATGCAAGAAAAGAGGCCATTTCATCGGTGATCAAGGTTCCATTACTAAGAATCCTAAACCGCATGCGGTTTCGAATGATCGCTTTGATCAGATCTCTTAAATCCCTCCTCAAGAAAGGTTCTCCTCCAGAGAGGCAAACCTCCATGACAGCACAGTCATTCAACTCCTCCAAAAACCTTATCCACTCCTCCCTGGGCAGATCTTGATTGACATCTCCTGCGCTAGTGAAATGGGAACAATATTTGCACCGGAGGTTACAGTGATGGGTGATCGATAAATCAACCGACCTGGGTGTCTTCATAACCTCCATCTTCTAGCCTCCGTTCTTCAAAAAAAGCCTTTCACTTTAAGATCGGACCGGGGGGGCCTGGAGCCTGCGAAGCCGCGCTTTACCAGGTCATCAAGAAATTCCATGCAATCTTCCCGCGCAGTCTCAGGAACTTGGTCGAATTTTTGACGCAGCTCTACCATGATATCTTCAAAGGCATGACGGCCATCGAGACTCTTCCAGATAAATGCCCCCACAGGATCAACGGCAAAGCTCTCGCCGGTATCCGGATCAAATAATACGGCCCAGTCATCAGATTCTTCCCTCAATACCGCAGATGGGTTGGCGATGAGTTGATCATACTTCATTTTCTTTAAACCTTTTCCCTGCGGAAAGTCAGATTTTACGTCTCAGTAATTTCAACTGAAAGAGTCTCCCAAATCAAAATGCCCTCCCATGTTACCACATTTCTTACAGAAAACAGCAAATTTTTTTTACTTGTGCTATAGTTTTTGTTGGTTGTCTAAATACCTCTGTGAAGAGAGGGGATTTTGTCCTACGCCATTGAAGCCTATGGCCTGACCAAACACTTCATCAGCCGCAAGAGCCCTCTTGACTATTTACGTCGATCTGGCAAGCAAGAAATTCTAGCCGTACAAGAGGTTAGCTTTCAAATTAGGGCTGGGGAGCTATTTGGTCTGCTGGGACCCAATGGAGCGGGCAAGACGACGCTCCTCAAACTCCTCTCTACTCTCATCATACCGACGGCGGGCATGGCCCGGGTCAACGGCTACGACCTGGTGAATGAAGAGAAGGTAAAGGCTGCCATCGGCCTCGTTACCGGTCATGAACGCGGTCTCTATTGGCGATTGACAGGCCGGGAAAACCTCCAATTTTTTGCGTCTCTCTACGGACTCTCTCCAACCCAAACAAAGAACCGCATCAAGGAGTTATCTGCGCTCTTGGAATTGGAAGAATTCATGGACCGGCGGTTCGACCAGTGTTCCTCTGGAATTAAACAACGGCTGGCCTTGGCTCGGGGCATGTTACACCATCCGCAGATCCTCTTTCTCGACGAACCCACCCTAAACCTGGATCCCGCCGCGGCTGCTCGGCTGCGAGAAACGGTCTCAGACCTTGTCTCTCGCCACGGTCACACGATTCTTCTGATCACCCACAATTTGCATGAAGCAGAGCAGCTCTGTGATCGCGTGGCGATCATGCACCGTGGGCGGTTACAGGGGATGGACAGGGTAGACCACCTGCGGAAAATGATCCAGCAAGAAGATTGCTATCAGATTGAGGTGGCAGGTCTTTCACCTTCGGCACTGGAATGCCTTAACCATATCGATGGCCTATCGGACCTGACCATGGAACACCCGGCTTACGGATCGGTTTCGTTAAAACTGTGCCTCCGCGATAGCCATAAACATCTCCCAACCATCCTGAAAGCCCTCTTCGAGCGTGGGGGCCAGATTAAATCCCTTCAGGCGAAAGAGCCTTCCCTGGAAGAGGTATTCCGACGTCTCACGGGATCAGACGGGGTACATAAAACGTTTCCAGTGGGCGAAGGAACTATCTCGGCCACTTTCGAAAACCCTGGTTCTTCGAGTCCAAACCATACATCTTCTTTCAATCTCAAATCCAAACTTCACACGGCCCTCTCTTTCCTTCAACGGGATTTCAGACTTCAGATCAGTTATCGGTTCGGATTCTTCTTGCAATTTGTTGCCATCCTACTCTCCCTCCCGAGCTTTTATTTCTTGTCTTTGCTGGTCGGTCAAGGGGTCATCCCAAAATTGCAGGCTTATGGGGGCGATTATTTTGCATTCGTGTTGGTGGGGATCGCCTTCATGGGATACCAGAATGTCGCTTTAAACTCCTTCGCTAGAACGATCCGTTCCGGGCAGATGATGGGAACCCTGGAGGCAATGTTAATGACACCCAACCGGCTCCCTGTCATTCTGGTCTCCTCAAGCTTATGGAGCTTCGTCTTAACCTCTTTCGAAGTATTTCTATATCTATTGCTTGGCATAACCCTGTTTGGCCTCCGCCTTGATCGCGTCAGCTTAGCAGGGGCGTTTTTGGCTCAACTCTTGACCATTCTGGCCTTCAGTGGCATTGGCATCCTTTTGGCCAGCTTTATCGTCGTTTTTAAACAGGAAACACCTATCAACTTCCTTTTTGCCAGTATCTCTGGTTTGTTAGCCGGGGTTCTTTACCCTGTCGAGGTCTTACCAGAATGGCTGCAGAGGCTATCGAACCTTTTACCACTCACCTACTCCCTGCGAGCGATGCGAAAGGCCATCTTATTGGGGGATTCACTGCTTGGAATGTCGACGGACCTGCTGGTACTGGGGCTTTTTGCCTGTGTATTATTACCTTTGGGCTTCTCTGCATTCCACTATGCCGTCCGTCGCGCCAAGGTCGACGGAAGCCTGGCACAGTTCTGAACAGTTTTAAAGCTCCGAACCCCGACCTTCTATTTGGAGGGGGTCCACTTTCCCTTAAATGAATCAATGGGGAATGGGTCAATGTAAGGAACAAAGGCTAAACTCACCTTACCCTGGTTCAAGATTGCAGTTAAGACATCCTCGATCTCTTTTTGTGGGGCGAGCTCAGTGCTGACTGCCCCATTACTCTTCCAATCGAGAATCCAAACTTTCATCAGCACCTTAGAGGGATCTCCCACGACTTCGACTGCTTTCTGAGTAGCTTCTGCCATCAAATCTATGGCCTCCCTCGCTTCGATATTTCGATTCTTCATGGCCTGGCGATGATAGGCCATAACGGCGTAATAGTCAAAATTGTTTTTCAAAGCGCCTGAAAGCGTCTGCGAAAACCACGCCATGCCGTTCACATCGCTGAGGACGGCCTCAAAATAGAGATTGATGGCAAATTGTAAGTTCGGGTTTGATTCTCTGGCAACTTCCATCAGCCGTTTGGCTACATTCATTAGCCAGCGGTTTTTCCAGTTTGCCCAAATCCAGAAACGATCGGTATAACCCTTGACATAGTATTTTCCAGCTTCTGATTTATAAGGATCGATATAAAAGAGTTCCGGATCGGGCAAGTATCCAAATTCTTTCAGAAAGGCCTGGTTGGCCTCGGGACTAAAATCCTCATCATGTTTAAGAATCAGATCGTCCTGAAACAGGATCCCATCAATGGGGGTGCGACCCAGGTCGCGGAAAAGGTTCTCAAGACGTTTCAACACTTCCGGGTGAAAGAGATTGAACCCCCTTGCCCTCTCCATTTTTTTCGTTTCAAAATTGTACTTCATACACCGATATTCAGGAGAGCCTTCCAACCCGTAGTTGGCATAACGCGTGGTCATCCATGCAAAGATCTCAAGTCCATTCCGATGAACGATCTCAGCCAATTTCCCTAAGAGATCGTCAACAACTGGGGCATATTCCGTCTTGAAATAAACTCCCTCTTCACGATGGCGGGTAACGAAGGGATACATTCGATCCCCTCTATTCTGAAAGACTCTGAAAATAATCGTATTCACGCCGGCATTTTTCAACCCCTTCATCCTTTTCTCAACTTCCTCAAGAGTCTTTCCTTCAAAATAGGAGGCCTGAACACAGATCCGTCTCTTCGCCTTCTTGTCATCGGAGAGGAGTTTTTTCACGACCGGTTCAGAAACGGTGGATCGCGTGGGTGTTTTCTCTTTCAACCGTCCCTTTGCGATCTGAATCCCTCTCTCTGCTTCTCTCCCACGGTCACTCTCTGGATAGTTTCTTAAATAGAGCTCTAATTGTTGAATGGCCTCTTCATACTTTTCCATTTTGAGATAGCAGAGTCCGATCATGTATTGAGAATAGGAGACCAGTTTGCTGGCAGGAGCAGATCGGATAATGGTTGAAAAACCTTGAATCGCCTCTCCGCAGTTCCCCTTATAATAGAGCGCCATGGACGCATCATAGGACTCCCCAGGGTTCAGAATCTTCTCCTGGCTGTAACCCTGGGACAAAAAAAGGAGAAGGAGGAGGACAGAAATCAATCCGGTCATCCATTTTTTCATCTACTTAACCTCATTGTAAATTGCAAATTAACAATGAGCATATCGAATTTATGTTGTTTTTCATTTTCCAATGCTCATTTTCCAATGCTAATTTTACACTGATCTTCTAAAACAGTGCCTTGATCATTTCCTGAACGGAGTTGACCCCGATCAATTCGATGCCCCGGGCTCCCTTCACCTTCTCTTGATTCTGCTTCGGCATCAGGCATCGCTTAAATCCCAACCTCGACGCTTCTTTCACCCTGACCTCTGATTGGCTAACGCCTCTCACTTCTCCTCCCAGCCCCACTTCTCCAAAGACCACCATCTCTGGATCAACCACTTTATCTTTAAAATTTGAGGCAATGGCAGCGATCACTCCAAGATCAGCCGCAGGCTCCTCTACTTTCATTCCGCCTGCGATATTGAGAAAAATGTCCTGATTATTGAGATGAATCCCCAATCTTTTCTCCATGACGGCAACGAGAAGGGATACACGGTTCACATCCACTCCTTCGGCTGTTCTCCGTGGCAACCCGAAGTTTGTGGGAACGACCAAGGCTTGAAGTTCAATCAAGATAGGCCTTGACCCTTCCAGGCTGGGCATGACCACTGACCCGGAGGCCGGCTGGGTCCGCTCAGAAAGGAAGAATTCAGAGGGGCTGACCACTTCCACCAATCCGGAATCCTTCATTTCAAAGACCCCAATTTCATTGGTGGAGCCAAAACGGTTCTTAACCGCCCTCAAGATCCGGAAGGCGTGAGTCGTTTCCCCTTCAATATAAAGAACCGTATCCACCATGTGCTCCAAAACCTTTGGCCCTGCGATAAAACCTTCTTTCGTCACATGACCGATGAGAAAGATGGGAATGGAGAGATGTTTTGCCAAATAGAGCAACCGGCTCGACGCCTCCCTGACCTGACTGATCGATCCGGGCGTCGAAGGAAGTTCGGAGGAATAAATCGTCTGAATTGAATCGACCACTACGGTTGAAGGTCTAAGCGTCTGGATGTCCTGAAGGATTTTTTCTAAAGATGTCTCTGCGACCACAAAGAGGTGTTCTGAGGAGACGCCTAACCGATCCGCCCTCATTTTGGTCTGCTGGAGCGATTCTTCTCCAGAGACGTAAAGGACTTTTTTCCCACTGAAGGATAAGCGGTTCATCACCTGAAGAAGAAGGGTGGATTTGCCAATGCCTGGATCGCCTCCGACCAAGATGACTGACCCGAACACAATCCCCCCTCCCAAGACCCGATCAAATTCTCCGATCCCGCTCTGAAATCTTCCTCTCTCTTCACCTACGATTTCGGTGAGAGGAGTCGGAACAGCCTCTGTCTCAAAACCAAGGAGGTCTCGTTCAGGAGCCTTTTCCTCAATCACCCGCTCCTCAACGAATGTGTTCCACTCCTGACATCCCGGACACCTTCCCAACCATTTAGGCGCCTGGTATCCGCAGGACTGACATACAAAATGGGTTTTAGTCTTCGCCATCAAGCCTTTATCTTTCACTTCCTCTGAGGTGAGACAAGGAAGGTGGAAATGGAGTTTAATACATCAGAAATACTCCGCATTTTAACAAAAAGACCTTGAGAGGTCAAAAAAACTCCCGATCCTCTTTAAAGGGAATGGGGAGCAGATTGAAAAGCAAATCCTTCTGAACACGTTTTGAATCCACGCTGCTTTTATTTCAGAAGTACAGTGAGGACAGCGTGTTGCTTTGATAGGGATTGTTGAAAAACAATAAATACACTCTTTGGTCGTTGGTACGGGTAGAGGAGCTTCCTCTTGCCGCTTAAGTCTGTTAATATTTCGGTTCAGAAGAAACACCGCGAAGGCCACGATGAGGAACGTGATAACCGTATTGATGAAGACGCCATAGTTGATCGATGTCGCCCCTGCGCCCTTGGCGGCTGCCAGGGACTCATACGGTAGAGGCGCCTTTGGACCCTCTTTTAGAACGATGAATAGGTTTGAGAAGTCGATGTTGCCAAGGAGAAGGCCGATCGGCGGCATGATCACATCTGTAACGAGTGAGTTGATGATGGTCCCAAAGGCGGCACCGATGATAATGCCAACCGCCATATCCACTACATTTCCCCGCATCGCAAACTATTTGAACTCTTTTAGCATTTCGGACCTCCTTTTTTATTCCGGTGGTTTCCAGTATTTGATTCAAAACGAGAATTGTAGGGCTCCTATCCACTGAACATCCATCCTCTTAAAACCAGGGGCAGGACTGCTATTATAATCGATAATATTCGCAAACCTAAGAGACCACCGTCCTCCTAAAGAGGGAATTTCTCCCAAGGGAATATTCAAGGCCGCCTCATTCCGCCAAAAATAAGTACCCCCTTCTCCAATGGTTGGATAGAACACGTATCTATCCGTAAAGCTCAGCCACTTGAAGATGTTGTATCTGAAATCGAACCCAAGTCGGGCTGAAACCCCATCTGTATCTTGGCCTTCATACCGGCTCCAATTGAAATAGGAAAAACCAGCCTCAAACAGAAGCGATTTGACCGGGTCATCCCAGAGTTGATACCCCATCCCCGGTCCCACAAAGGTTTTTAGTTTGGTGTCATTGAATTTGTCGTTGAGCAATTCTATGCCCACAAACCCATAAAATTTCTTGGTAAAGAAATAATCGTATTTTATCTCTCCATAGTGATTTCGGGTGGTCATTTCATCATTGTCCTCCGCATAGTTAAAGATATAACGCATTTTGAACCGGTCATTTTCTGTTCTTCTTAAGGCTTCGGCACTGAAAGAACCCCCGGCCCGATCAGTGTTGCCTGACTGAAAGTAACCGCCGGCAGCAACGTTGCCACGCCATTTAGGCAACTCCTTGGGAGGAGGATTGATGGATGCAATCTTCTGCATCTCCACAATGGTTGCTCCTCTCTCAGGACTTGGCTCCACTGCTAATTTCCCTTCTTCAACAGGTTTGACGTTTCCCTTTACAACTTCACCACTTGTCAGGTGAACCGCTACCGGATTGTCTGTAATAATCTGTTTGACTTTCCCCATCTGAATCTCAATGATTCCAGCATAATCGGTCTTAAAAGTAAGTTTTCCCTCCGTCATTTTTTCTACTGTTCCTGTCAGTGTGTCCCCATTTTCCAAGATCACCTTGTCCGCAAAGGCCCCCTCTGCGGTCAGAAAGAAAAAGATAATGATGATAAGAACTACTCTCCAAAACCAATTTGCTCTGTTCACCATAGTCCCTCCCCCTTTCTCCTCCATTTTCATTTGCTCATTCTTAAACATGATTCAATTTATCATACGGACTTTTTGTTTGTCTACGAAAATAATGCGATCAAACGGCAAATATTGACAGTTGAAATGAATCCCTTATATACTGGGTTTAACTATTTCACCTTGAGTCATTTCAGGAGTGAAGCATGGGAACGACTCTATCACCTCTTTGGATTGCAAAAGGGAAAAATGATATTTTCTTATTGCCGAAAATGGCGAACCGTCACGGCCTCATCGCGGGCGCCACAGGCACAGGTAAGACAGTCACTCTGCGAGTACTGGCCGAACAGTTCAGTAAGATAGGTGTCCCAGTCTTCATGGCGGATGTGAAGGGAGATCTCTCCGGGTTGCCTTTCGCAGGAGGCGAAAATCCAAAAGTGGCCGAAAGGGTGAGCAAACTCGGCCTTAAAGAGTTTAGGTTTGAGAATTTTCCGGTAACCTTCTGGGATATCTTTGGAGAACAGGGCCATCCGGTCCGTACCACCATTTCGGAGATGGGACCACTGCTTCTGA
>CAYGWV010000088.1:0-12226 GCA_964353925.1 uncultured Syntrophaceae bacterium
TCACGAAGGGCACGCAGTGCTACCTCGATTTGGTCCTCGGAAGGCTCACGAGCGGTCATCCGTTGGAGCCAAAGACCGGGCTTGATGAAAACTTGCATGCTCTTCCTCTCTCGCTTTTGATCGGCGAATCGGATGATCTCATAAGCGAGCCCTGCGATCAGGGGGATGAAGACCACTCGAGAGGCCACCTTATATCCGAATGAAAGTTGGTGAGGGATGAGGGCAAAGACCAAGATGCTCACCACCATAACGATGAGAAGGAAGCTCGTTCCACATCTGGGATGAAGATGACTGTAGCCTTTTACCCGATCGGCCACTAACATCTCACCGGCCTCGAAGGCGAAGATCGACTTGTGTTCGGCCCCATGATATTGAAAGATTCTCCGGATCTCTTTGGAAAAAGAGATGGCCCACAGGTAAGCCAAAAAGATCATCAATCGAATGATTCCATCCACCAGATTGAAGAGGATCCCGCTCGTGGAAACCATGGGGATAGCGAACCGCAACCATTTGGTCAAAAAGAGAGGGATCAGAAAGAAGAGCAAGATGCCGAAACAGAGGGCGAACACGAAGGTAAGCCCCATCGTCCAAGAGCTCACCTCTTTTTCTTCCTCCAGGGACTGATTGGCTGAAAAGTTGAGAGCCTTCATCCCTAAAACCAAGGCGGAGAGTAAGTTCATCACCCCCCTGACCAGGGGAAGTTTAGAGAAGAGTTTCTTCTCAGAAAAAAAATTCAACCGCTCTCGTTTCACGACAATCTCGCCATTGGGCCTCCGGACAGCGACGGCCATCGAATGGGGAGATCTCATCATCACCCCTTCGATCACAGCCTGTCCGCCGACTCGAAGGGGGTCCTTCGTCCTTCTCGAGACAGATGGATTGGTTAGAGAATATCCCTGTCCGGGATCGTTTCTTCCAAAGAGCATTTAAACCCTCCAAATGGAGCCCATGGTCAAGCCCGTGCTTGCGCCAAGGTGGGCTTCAGCACGCAGGCGTGATCCCCAAAAACCATACCCACCTACGCCAAGGATTCGGTGCGTCATCCGCCGGTGAGCGAAATCCGCCGAAGCACGGCAGATCCATTGCCGAAACGGTTCCTGTCTTGAGTTACGCATCCGTCCACGGACAAGCCGTAATCCTCTGCGTAGGCAGATGAACCCTGTTGTTATAAACTTGGCCAAAATCAACCTTTCTTCGATTGAAACAAATTATACAAACTCCCCGGAGATAGACCAAAACGTCCATTCTCTTCAAAAGACATTTTTTATACTACAGAGTAAACTAATGCTGAATGTCTATTAAAAAAACGACAGGCAGAAAGACAGGAGTACAGGATGAATCCTTGGCCCCAAAAAGGGAGGGTTGTCCAAGAAGGATCGATTGGGATGGATCGTCATCAATTTGGAAGTCTGAATTATTTCTTCTGATTTTCTTTTTTTGCATACTTTTTCTGAAACCGTTCTATTCTTCCAGCGGTATCCAAAAATTTTTGTTTCCCGGTGAAAAAAGGATGACAGTTAGAGCAGATTTCTACATGGATATCCTTTTCTGTGCTCTTCGTCTCAAACGTCGCTCCGCAGGCGCATTTTATCACCGTGTCAAAAACCTTGGGGTGTATCTCTTTTTTCATCGCATGGCCTCCCGCCTTTCATTCTATTTTACTGATTTTCCAAAAATTTTCAACTATTTTTTGAAAATACAGGGGTTGTTATGGGTGATCGTGATCGTCTGATAGGCCACTCCTCCCCATCCTGAACACGCCTACCCTTATTGATTCATGGAGTCGAGGAATTCTCGATTGTTCTTGGTGGCTTGTATCTTCTCCAAGAGAAATTCCATACTCTCCACCGTATTCATCGGCTGGAGGACTTTTCTCAAGAGCCAGATACGGTTGAGATCGCTACGGTCCAGGAGTAACTCCTCTTTTCGAGTACCAGAGCGTTGAATGTCGATGGACGGAAAGACCCTCCGGTCGACCAGGCGCCTGTCTAAGTTGATCTCCATATTTCCCGTCCCTTTAAACTCTTCGAAGATCACCTCGTCCATGCGGCTCCCTGTGTCGACCAAGGCGGTGCCAATGATGGTAAGACTCCCGCCCTCTTCGATGTTTCTGGCTGCACCAAAAAAGCGCTTTGGCCTTTGAAGGGCATTGGCATCAATCCCTCCGGAGAGGACCTTCCCGCTCGGTGGGACAACGGTATTGTAGGCCCGGGCGAGACGGGTGATGCTATCCAGAAGAATGACGACATCCTTTTGATGTTCCACCAACCGCTTTGCCTTCTCGATCACCATCTCCGCCACTTGAACGTGGCGCGAGGCCGGCTCATCAAAAGTGGAACTGACGACCTCTGCATTGACAGACCGTTCCATATCCGTCACCTCTTCGGGCCGTTCGTCAATGAGGAGGACGATCAGGGTGATCTCTTTATGGTTAGAGGTAATGCTATGGGCGATCGTCTGCAGAAGCATTGTCTTACCCGTCCTTGGCGCGGCGACGATCAGCCCTCGCTGCCCCTTTCCAATGGGCGTAAGAAGGTTCATCACCCGGGCAGAGTAATTCTTGGAATCGTTGGCTCCCTCTAAATGGATTTTCTCCTGAGGATAAAGGGGAGTCAGGTTATCGAAGAGGATCTTATCCCGAGCCACCTCCGGGTCTTCGTAGTTGACCAATTCCACTTTCAACATGGCGAAGTAACGCTCGGTATCCTTCGGGGGTCGAATCTGACCCGAGACCGTGTCCCCCGTTCGAAGGTTGAATCGCCGGATCTGCGATGGGGAAATGTAAATGTCATCTGGCCCGGGCAGATAATTGTAATCAGGGGCTCTTAGAAAACCAAACCCATCGGGCAAGATTTCCAGCACACCTTCCCCAAAGATCAGGCCATTTTTCTCTGTTTGGGCTTGAAGGATAGCAAAGATCAATTCTTGCTTTCTCATTCCGCTCGCCCCTTCAACGTTGAGCTCCTTAGCGATCTTGTATAATTCGTTAATCTTCAACTTTTTCAAATCTTTGATGTTCATAGTTTTTTCCTTTATCCTCCCCTTTAGCAGGTAACGCTCTCCGTCGCCCCTGCCTTCTGCAAGTCACCGGCGCACCCAAGCCGATTTAGCGACGGCGCGGTTATTGCAATCGGGCGCTAAGCCCTTCGTGTCTTTTTTTGTCTGAACCACAACCTTTTTTAACTCTTTATAAACCTCCCTTGTCTTTTTCTTCGTTTCCTGAAAAGATCCCTCATTTCGAATGACGAAGTCTGCCAATTTTACCTTGTCTTCGACGGGCATCTGAGAGAAGAAGATTCTCAGCGCCTCCTCAGAGCTTATCCCATCCCGTTCTTTCAGTCTTTCAATTTGCTGTGTCTGAGTTGAAGTGACCACAATCAGTTTATCCATCTTACGGTGATCTCCGAGTTCCACAAGGAGCGGCGCATCAATCACCACGACGGCCTCAGGATCTTTTTGGCCGATCTCTTTGGCTCTTCGCTCCATCTCCTTTCTGATCCGAGGGTGGAGGATCTGATTCAGGAGTTTCCGCTGGCGAAGATTTGTAAAGACTTTATCCGCCAATTTTTTTCGATGAATGGACCCATCTTCTCGAAGGATATCCTTGCCAAATGCCCCGACTAACTTTCTCCAGGCGGGTGTGTGGGGTCGAACCAGTTCCCTGGCCATCTGGTCTGCATCGATGATATAAGCGCCCTCTTCTTTTAAGACCTGGGAGACCGTCGTCTTTCCGCTCGCCACTCCCCCCGTCAATCCGACGATGAGCATGCTTGTTGGAGTCTCCTAAATATCGAGGCGTTGAACATAGAGGGCATTCTCCTCGATGAATTGGCGTCTTTGCTCCACGTCATCACCCATGAGGATGCTAAAGATCTCATCCGCCGCAATCGCATCCTCCACCTTCACCTTGAGAAGCGTTCGGGTCTCCGGATTCATCGTAGTCTCCCAGAGCTGTTCGGGATTCATCTCTCCCAAACCTTTATATCGCTGGATGCTCAACCCTTCCTTTCCCAGTTGATTCAGGGATTGAAGCAGTCCTTCCTCGTGATCGATGGTCACATCCTTTCCCTTTTCCACCAAGGTGTAGGGAGGGGGGGCCATCTCCTGGATCTCTTGACGAACCTGAAAGAGATGGCGATATTCAACGGAGGCAACGAGGTCCCAATGAACTCGGCTTCGCACATCTTTTCCGTTCGATTCTTGAACTTCAAAACCGTAGAGGTTATGCTCTTCATCCCAGGAAAGATCGAACACCTCAAACCCATTCTTCCTCAATCGCTTCTGAAGATCGGCAACCATCCCTTTTTCCTCAAAGGTCGACTTGTTTCGAACTCCATTTTCAAGGAGGAATTTGATGAGTGATCGGGAATACCCTTTCTTCTGGATTCGTTGAATCAAATCATGATAGGTATAAATCTTTTCTAAAAGTAAACTGAGCCTCTTGTCGGTCAGCTTTTTGTTCGTCGCCTTGACGACCACCTCACTTTTGCCGATGGCCCGGTCCATGAGATATCGATTGAAGGCTTCTTCGTCCTTAATGTAAGTTTCACTCTTTCCCCCGGTGACTTTAAAGAGGGGCGGCTGTGCGATATAGAGATATCCTCTCTCGATGACCTCTGGCATATGGCGATAGAAAAAAGTGAGCAGCAAGGTTCGGATATGAGACCCATCCACATCCGCGTCGGTCATGATGATGACGCGGTGGTAGCGGAGTCGATGAATATCGTAGTCTTCCTTCCCGATCCCGGCTCCCAAGGCGGAGATGAGAATGCGAATCTCTTCGCTGGCCAACATCTTATCAAACCGGGCCTTCTCCACGTTGAGGATTTTTCCTTTGAGAGGGAGGATGGCCTGGAAGGTTCGATTCCTGCCCTGCTTGGCGGAGCCTCCAGCGGAATCGCCTTCTACAATATAGATCTCGCTGAGCGCGGGATCCCTTTCTTGGCATTCGGCCAGTTTTCCGGGAAGGGAGTCTCCCCCCAGGGCCCCCTTTCGACGGCTCAGTTCTCGTGCCTTCCGAGCCGCTTCTCGGCCTCGAGCGGCATCGATCACTTTTGAGATGATCTTTTTTGCGACGCCGGGGTTCTCTTCAAAGTAATTCCCCAGCTTTTCATTGACGAGGGCTTCCACCAGCCCCTTCACCTCACTATTTCCAAGCTTCGTCTTCGTCTGCCCTTCAAATTGAGGTTCTGGAATTTTTACGCTGATCACTCCGGCGAGTCCTTCTCGGATATCTTCTCCCGTGAGGTTTTCTTTGACGCCTTTGAGCAAATTGCCGCTGGTTGCATATTGGTTGATCGTACGAGTGAGGGCGCTTTTAAAGCCGATCAGATGGGTTCCCCCTTCATGCGTGTTGATGTTGTTGGCGAAGGAGAAGAGGTTTTCAGCATATCCGTCGTTATACTGGAAGGCAATCTCCGCTTCGATTCCGTTCTTCACGCCCTGGACGTAGATGGGTTTCGGATGGATGCAATTCTTATTTTTATTGAGGTATTCGATGAAGGAGAGGATGCCTCCCTTGTAAAAAAAATCATGCCGCTTTTCCGAACGTTCATCTTCAATGCTGATGGAGAGCCCTTTATTCAAAAAAGCCAATTCTCTTAATCGCTGAGACAGAATGTCAAAACTGAAATTGACGGTTTCAAAAATCTGGCTGTCGGGTTTGAATCGGATCTGCGTTCCCGTGTGTTTGGTTTTTCCGGTCACTTCCAGTTTTGTCTTGGCCTCTCCCCTCTCATAAGTCTGATGATAAACCTTGCTCTCTCTTCGTATTTCTAGGTCAATAAATTCAGAAAGGGCATTGACCACGGAAAGCCCTACCCCATGAAGACCTCCGGAGATCTTGTAGCTACGATTATCAAATTTGCCTCCGGAGTGGAGTTTGGTCATCACCACCTCCACGGCAGGGCGGTTCTCTTTCTCGTGGAGATCGACAGGAATGCCGCGGCCGTCATCTCTGACGGTGACGCTGTTATCGATATGGATGATCACATCGATCTTGGAACAATATCCCTCCAGGGCTTCATCAATACTGTTGTCGACCAATTCATGAACTAAATGGTGAAGGCCTTCAACTCCGGTGTTTCCAATATACATCGCAGGCCTTTTACGGACAGCTGCCAATCCCTCCAGGATCTTGATCTGTTCCGCCATATATTTTTCTGTCTGTTCTTTCATTCTTTCTCCTTAACTGAGTGAGCGTGAGGGTGTTCGTGATGAGTAAAAATTTTTTTTAAACGAACTCCATCACCTTTCACCCACACGATATTATTTAAAGCCTCATCGGCATGATAATGGAAATTTGATTGGAGACCCCGGGGGTGGAAGACGAAGGTTTGAGGATCCCAGGACTCCCGTCATCTTTCAACTCCATGAGGACCTCTTCTGTATCGATCACATTCAGGGCCTCGATGAAATATCTGGCGTTAAATCCAACCTGAAGAGGAGGTCCATCGTAAACCACCTCGACCTCTTCTTGGGCATCTCCAAAGTCCTGATGCGTGGAGGACATCTCCAGAGAATTTATTTTGAGAGAAAATTTTACTCCCTCCATCCTTTCGTTGGCCATGGTAGAAACTCGCTTTAAACTGCTGACCATCCTCTCTTTTGCCATGACTAATTTTTTGTCATTCCCTTTTGGAATCACTTGTTCGTACTCTGGAAATTCACCCTCGATCAACCGAATGACCGTGAGAGATTTTCCCAATTTAAAAAAACCATGGGTAGAATTAAAATAGATTCCCATCTCCCTTTCCCCATCTCGATCTCCAATTATTTTTTTAACTTCCAAAATTCCTTTTTTGGGCATGATAATCCCTTTTTCGCCAATACCTGAAATTTTCTTATTCTGTCGATCGACCAGAGAAAGGCGATGGCCATCCGTAGCGACCATTGTTAACATCTCCTCTCCCCCTTGTTTACTCTGTGCAAACAGAACTCCATTGAGGTGATATCGAGATTCTTCATTGGAGGCAGCAAAAACGGTTTTTTCTATCATCTCCCGAATGAGCCCAGTGGAAACAGTCGAAAAATTTCCTTCTTGGTAGGTAGGAAGAGAGGGAAATTCTTCTGGGTCTAACCCGGCAAGATTAAAAATCGATTTTCCACATTGAAGTGTGATCCATTGGTTATCTTTCTTCCGGATATGGATGGTTTCCTCGGGCAATTCTCTCACAATTTCGTATAATTTCTTTGCTGAAACTGAGGCCTTTCCATTTTCATGAATTTTCGCCGTCAATTCTTCACGGATCCCTGTTTCTAAATCTGTTCCCGTAAGATAGAGGGAGTCTTTCTCCCACTCTAATAAAATATGCGATAGGATGGGAAGAGTCGTTTTTCTTCCTGCGACACTCTGCATGAGACCCAGTCCTTTAATGAACTCCTTCTTATCAATTTCAAAATACATGGTATCTACCTCCTAATAATATTCTTTATCTTTATAATACGTCGTCACCGTCTATGTCTGTGGAAATGAGGAAAAAGGTCCTAACTTAGAAAAAGAAAAAGAGTTTGGCTGTTCAATATTCAGCCTAGTGATTTTTGAATTCCCTTGGATTTTTGAAAAATCGATTCTCTCGTCTTCAGTTTCCTCAGTCATTCACAATATTTCAACCTCATTTCCCCTACGCAGTGGTTAGGATTTAATTCGCCCATGCAAAGTTTCTATCATTTCTTTAAAAGAGGTTTCTTTGGTCATCTTTTCTTCCACTTTTTTGATCGAATGAAGAACGGTCGAATGATCTTTTCCACCAAATTTATCTCCAATTTCAACGAGGGAGGCATTGGTTAATTTTCGTGAGAGATACATGGCGATCTGTCGGGGAACTACATAACCTTTATATTTTCGTTTCACCTTTAAATCTGAAATTTTAATGTTAAAAAAGTTAGAGACGACTTTTTGAACTAGGTCGATGGAGACGAATTCCTCTTTGGGTTTAATAATATTCTTCAAAACTTCTTTGGCCAATTGGAGGTCAATCGGTGTTTTGGTAAGGGAAGCAAAAGCACCGATACGAATGAGCGAGCCTTCCAAAATTCTGACGTTCGAATCAATTTGAGACGCTAGAAAAAAGGCGACATCATTGGGAAGAGCGATATTTTCCATTTCGGCTTTCTTTCTTAAGATGGCGACCTTGGTTTCAGTGTCGGGCGGTTGAATATCAGCGATCAAACCCCATTCGAAACGAGATCGAAGTCGTTCTTCAAAGTTAGGGATATCTTTTGGAAACTTATCGCTAGTCACAACAATTTGTTTCCGCGCTTCATAAAGGGAGTTGAAGGTATGGAAGAATTCGGCTTGAGTTCTTTCTTTCCCAGCAATGAATTGGATGTCGTCGATCAAGAGGATATCCATCCTTCTGAATTTATTTCGAAACTCATCCATTTTCTCGTAGCGGAGCGAGTTGATCAACTCATTGGTAAACTCTTCTGAGGAGATATAGCAGATCTTCCTCACCTCTGGAAGGATACGATGCTGTAGGATATGGTATCCGATGGCGTGGAGGAGGTGGGTCTTTCCCAATCCGACCCCCCCATAAATAAAGAGGGGATTGTAATTCTTGGCCGGTGAATCAGCGACAGCCAAACAGGCCGCATGAGCAAACTGGTTGCTGGCTCCCACCACAAAATGGTCGAATGTGTATTTTGGATTGGAGATCGGTTGGGAAGGATGGAGGAAATGCTGTTCATAACTTGGCGAAGGTTGGGAGACCGGGTCCTTTCCGTTCGTCTTTTCGTTTCTGATTCGGAATTGGAGTTGACAGGGCACACGGGTGAGGAGAGAAATCGCCTCTTTAATATGAACGGAATAGTGTTCGTTGATCCACTCTTTGAAAAATCGGTTCGGGACCTCTAACTCAACTTTTTCCCCTTCGCTGGAGATAAAGTGAATCGGTTTGATCCAAATATCGAAATTCTGCTGACCGACTCTTTCTTTTAAGGTGTCGGTCACCTTAAGCCATAAATCATCCATGGAACCGACCTTGATGGTTTGAAGTGCTTGACGAAGGGTGTCGATAGAACTGTCAGGACAGACCCCGAAAAGAAAATATCTTCATTTTCAATTAGTTATAAGTCTCTTTGCACAATGTTTCCACAACTGTGGATAAATGAAATTAAAGACAAAGAGGGGAAATTTTTTGAGGACGAAAGCTTTTGAAAACTTACGTGACTAATATTAAATCCGTTATTAAAAAAAATCAAGCTTTTTTTGATGGAGTTTTTTCTGATGGACTAATCTATTCTTTCTCTGCCAGCCTTGCGACAGCAACCACCCTTTCCCCCTCCTCGATAGTGATCAGCCTTACCCCTTGAGTGCTTCTTCCTTGAACAGGAATATCCACGGCTCGCAAGCGGATAATTTTCCCCTTGTTGGAGATGAGCATTAAGTCATCTTCGTCCGCTACGATCTTAATCCCTATCACATCTCCGGTCTTTTGCGTTCTCTTGACTGTAAAGATGCCGGACCCCCCCCTATTCTGAGTCCGATATTCAGAGGCCTGAGTCCGTTTTCCATAGCCGTTGGCTGTGACCGTCAGGATCTGAGTATGAGGAGCAACCACCTCCATCCCCACCACTTCATCTCCTTTTGAGATCTTAATCCCTCTGATCCCGCGAGCGGTGCGACCCAACTCTCTGATCTGATTTTCGGGAAAATGAATAGCCTTCCCCATTTTGGTGCCGATAAAAAGAAATTGCTTTCCATCGGTCAGTTTAGTGGAGATGAGCTCGTCCTCATCATCGAGGTGAATGGCGATGATGCCACCGGACCGGGGATTACTGTAGGCTTCAAGAGCGGTTTTCTTAATGGTCCCCCTCTTGGTCATAAAGGTAATGAACTTCCCCTTTGCAAAATCCTTGAGGGATAGAATGGTGGTCGCCTTCTCCTCAGGGCTGAGGTTGAGGAGATTGACAATAGCCTTCCCCCGTGTGATTCGGCCAGCCTGTGGAAGTTCGTGAACCTTCATCCAGTGGATCTTCCCGGCATCTGTGAAGAATAAGATATAATCATGAGTGGAGGCGATAAAAAGGTCCTCTACAAAATCCTCCTCTTTGACGTTGATTCCCATCTTTCCCTTTCCGCCGCGATGCTGACTCCGGTAGAGGCTGATGGGATTTCTCTTGATATATCCCGTATGAGTGATGGTCACCACCATATCCTCTTCGGCGATGAGGTCTTCAACCCGAATTTCTGGAGCAGCCTCCACAATTTCCGTTTTCCTTTCATCTCCAAAGGCATCTCGAATGGAGATGAGTTCCTCCTTGATCGAATTGAGAATCAATCGTTCACTGGCGAGGAGGGCCTTCAGCCGATTGATCAACTTGATGGTCTCTTCATACTCGTCGACAATTTTGCGTTGTTCAAGGTTGGTTAGCCGTTGGAGCCTCATCTCTAAGATCGCCTGGGCCTGCACATCCGAAAAGGCGAATTTTTCTATCAAGCGGTCTTTCGCCTCCTTTGGAGTTTTGGAGGCCTTAATGGTAGCGATGATGGCATCAATATGGTCAATCGCTTTCTTTAGACCTTCTAGGATATGAGCCCTAGCCTCTGCTTTATTTAAGTCAAACCGGGAGCGTCGTATGACGATTTCCTGGCGATGTTGAATAAAGAGATGGAGCATCTCTTTGAGGGAGAGAAGCTTTGGCCGATTCTGATGGATGGCAAGAAGAATGATCCCGAAGGAGGTTTGCATCTGGGTGTGTTTATAAAGCTGATTGAGGATAACCTCGGCCACCTCGTTCCGTTTCAGTTCGACAACCACCCTCATCCCTTCCCTGTCCGATTCGTCACGAATATTGGCAATGCCCTCGATCGCTTTCTCCTGGACCAATTCGGCGACTCTTTCGATGAGCTTGGCCTTGTTGGTTTGATAGGGAAGTTCGGTGATAACAATGTTTTCACGTTCTCCTTTTCGATCTCTCTCGATGAGCGCCCTGGCTCGAAGTTGGATCACACCCTTCCCGGTTTCATAAGCCTGACGAATTCCCTCTCTGCCGTGAATGAAACCACCCGTGGGGAAGTCAGGTCCGGGAAGGTGATCCATCAATTCCACGAGGGAGATCTCAGGGGTTTCGATCAGGGCAATGAGGGCATTAATGGTTTCCACGAGATTGTGAGGGGGGATGTTGGTTGCCATCCCCACAGCAATTCCGGAAGAACCATTGACGATGAGGTTCGGGAATTTGGATGGAAGCACCGAGGGTTCGGCGGAAGTGTCATCATAATTCGGGACAAAGTCAACGGTTTCCTTATCGATATCTGCCAGCAGCTCGGCAGCAATCTTGGCCATTCTGATCTCGGTATATCTCATGGCCGCAGGTGGATCTCCATCAATGGAGCCAAAATTCCCTTGACCGTCGATCAGCGGATAACGGAGAGAGAAATCCTGCGCCATTCTGACAATGGCATCATAGATCGCCATATCCCCATGGGGATGATATTTACCCATGACGTCCCCGACGATCCTTGCCGATTTCTTATAGGGTTTGTCCCAATCGTTACTTAACTCGTTCATGGCGTAAAGAACACGGCGATGAACGGGTTTAAGACCATCCCTCACATCGGGGAGGGCCCGACCGATGATGACGCTCATGGCGTAGTCCATGTAGGACTTTTTCATTTCATCTTCGATGTTGACAGGGATGTTCTCTTGAAGAACGCTCATGGAGACTCCTAAAATAATGCTTCAATTTTATTGAAAAACTTAATATAAAAAACCCTCTTCTGTCAACAAAATTAAGTGTTCGTCTTGACAATAGGTCACAAATATGGTTTAAATAAAAAGTTTAATCATTTCAAAAAATAAGCCACCCTAATAGAGAGGGATTCGATGAAGAGAACCTATCAACCCAGTAATCTTAGACGGAAGAGAACTCATGGCTTCTTGGAGAGGATGAGTACCAAGAGCGGCCGAAATGTTTTAAAACGGAGGCGAATGAAGGGGAGAAAGAGGTTGACCGTTTAAATTCTGAATTCCAGGGGACGGAAAGGGAACCCCTTCAGCAGTTAGGTGACGATGAGGATCGCTGTGAAAGGGTCCTTTAGGTTTACGAAAAAAGAGCGGATCACGGAACCTCAGGATTTCAGAAGGGTGATGAAATTGGGGAGGAGAAATTCCTCTCGAAATTTTATGCTCTTTATCCAAGAGAGTGAGAAGACATTTCACCGATTAGGGATTGTGGTGAAAAAGGAAATTGGTCCGGCAGCGTTTCGGAATCGAATGAAACG
>CAYGWV010000089.1:0-3931 GCA_964353925.1 uncultured Syntrophaceae bacterium
GGCCATTCCCCTCGCCTTATTTTCAATCACTGTTTTTGCAATATGATGGAGGGTCTTCTTCTCCTCCTCGGTCAAACCTAAATCCACGCCCACTTTCTTCTCTTCTTTCATCTTTTCTTTCTCCCCGGCTGCCTTATAAAAAACGGCAGCCGCATATCCCACGACGCGACTCCGATCCCCGGTCACATCCCCAGAATTGAGGTATTTGAGTACCTGGCCTTTGTTAGCCCCTAAAGCCTTAGCCGCCAACATGATCGTGACCACCGGACCTCCTCCGCATGCCTCAGCACGGTTACTCTTTAGATCACGATTTAACCCTTCGATGTCAAACCGTTCAATATCATTTAAAACAATCCGATCCAGCTCAACCGCTATTTTATAAGTGTAAAAATGGGATAGATCGGTACTGGCGACCAACAAAACCTTTCTCCCTCTCACTGTCTCTGCAATCGCAGAGGCCAAATGCTGACAGGTTTCCCAACTCCAATCAGGCTCCATGGCAATAGGAACAAGTTTGAATGACTTTAGGACGGTTTGAAGAAATGGGATTTGGAGTTCGAGAGAATTCTCCTGGTGATGCGCCTCGGGAATAAACCGAATCTCCGTCCGCTTTTCCATCAGTTTTTTCGAAAGCTCATCATCCACAGGGACGACCCCCAAAGGTGTTCGGAATCCTCCCTGAGCCCAGAGGGAGGCGCCCTTAAAAGCAAACCTATGGCTGGGGCCAACGACGATAACAGAATCGAAGGCCATCCCCTCCAGCAGTTTATAGGCATAAGCCGCGACTTGACCTGAGTACATGTATCCTGCATGGGGTGAGACCAGAGCAACGATCTGACCCTCCACCTTCTCCTTCTTCGCATTCTCAATATACCGCTTCACATCTCGAGAAAGAATTCCCGGGTTTCCAGGATACCAAGACCCTGCCAAAGCAGGCTCTCTGATCTCTTTCATTCCCATCTCCTTTCCCCCCTTCGTGCTCTGGGCCATGGCTATTGACCCAGTGAGGAGAGAAAAACTAATGAGGAAAATGAGGGAAATACACGTTCTCACGATTTCTCACCCTATCCCTGTCTGCTGTCCAATAAAAGGGTGACAGGTCCGTCGTTGACGAGATGAACCTCCATCTTGGCCTGAAATTCACCGGTCTGAACAGCAAGGCCCTGTTCTCTCAATTTTGAAACGAATTGTTCATAGAAATGTTTTGCAGCGGTCGGTTCTTCTGCCTCCGTGAAGGAAGGTCTCCTCCCTTTCCGACAATCACCGTAGAGCGTGAACTGGGAGACGACCAACATCTCTCCCTCTATTTCTTTTAATGAAAGGTTGAATTTCCCAGAGGCATCTTCGAAGATTCTCAGTTCAGGTATCTTGGAGGTCAAAAAAGAGAGATCACTCTCGCCGTCGCCCTTCCCCACACCGAGGAGCACTAGAAGGCCCTTTCCAATCTTCCCAGAGACTCGGCCATCCACACTCACCTGGGCAGATTTAACCCTTTGAATTACGGCCCTCATGATTTAACCCAAGTGCCTAAAGTGAACTAAAGTGACTAAAGTTGAGAATTTTTAGGCATTCCTAATTTTAGGCACTTTAGGCATTTCTAACTTTAGTCACTTTGCTTTATCAGTCTTCTTTCTCTTTATCCTTCTTGGCCTGAGCAATCACTTTCTCAGCCATTTGGGCAGGAACCTCTTCATAGTGAGAAAATTCCATAGTGAAAGTCCCTCGCCCCCCTGTTTTGGAATTGAGATCCGGGGCATATTTCAGCATTTCGGACATGGGAACATTGGCTTCGATCATTTGATAATTTCCCTTGGCATCGACTCTCAACACCCTCCCCCGACGGCTGTTGAGATCGCCGATCACATCACCGATGTGCTCATCCGGCGCTGTGACCGCCACCTTCATGATCGGTTCGAGAAGCACCGGATTGGCTTCCTGGACCCCCTTCTTAAAGGCCATGATCGCCGCGAGCTTGAAAGCCATTTCCGAAGAGTCGACCTCATGAGATTTCCCATCGTAAAAACGGACTTTCACATCCACTACAGGGTAGCCGGCCAGGACGCCGCTCTGCATCGCCTCAACAATTCCCTTTTCAACTGCCGGAACAAAATTCCTCGGGACGTTCATCCCACTAAGGGCATTATCAAACTCGAAACCCGAACCTCGCGGAAGAGCAGAAACATCGAAATGAACTTCAGCAAACTGTCCCCGACCCCCGGTCTGTTTCTTATGACGATAGATCACACCATTCTTTGACCCGCGGATGGTCTCCTTATAGGGAACTTTCGGGACACTGAGGTTGACCTCTACCCCGAATTTCCTCTTCAGTTTTTCAACAATGACCTCCACATGGGTCTGTCCGATACCGGAGAGGATGATCTCACCCGTCTGTTCATCCCGGCCTAACATCATCGTCGGATCTTCTTCGTGAATACGCGCTAACGAGGCAGTGATCTTATCCTCATCTCCTTTGCTCTTTGGGGTCAGTGCATAGGAGACCACTGGAAGAGGCAACTTGGTTTCTTCAAAAACAATGGGCTTTTTCTCATCGGAGAAGGTGTCCCCGGTGGTGGTCTCCTTTAACTTGGCAACCGCCACGATATCCCCCACGCCGGCGAAGCCTACCGGTTTCTGCTTTTTCCCTTCCAGCAAGAAAATCTGACCGATTCTCTCCCTCACATCTTTTTTGGAATTGTAGAGGGTAGAATCCGCATTCGCGGATCCGGAATAGACCCTGAAGAGGTTCAGTTTTCCCGCAAAAGGATCAGCGATCGTCTTAAATACAAAAGCGGAGAAAGGCGCCTCATCTCTGGGTTCACGGGTTTCAGGCTCTCCTGTCTTGGGATTCTTTCCCTGAACTGGACCTCTCTCCAAAGGTGAAGGGAAACTGGAGATCGCCAGATCCAGAAGGGGCTGAATCCCTATATTTCGAACGGAGGAACCGCAAACAGCGGGGACCAGCTTCCTTTCCATGGTCCCTTTCCGAAGGCACCGAACGACTTCCTCAATGGAGACTTCTCCGGATTCCAGATATTTTTCCATTAACTGATCATCCATTTCCACTACGGTCTCGACCAGTTTCTCGCGAAGTCGTTCCACCTCTTCCTTTATGTCCTGCGGGACATCCTTAAGTTCGAACTGGCCGCTTCCGTCTTCCCGGTAGAAATAGGTCTTCCTCTGAATCAAATCCACCATCCCTTTAAAACTTCCCTCTCCCCCGACAGGAAGCTGAACAGGTACGACAGGTTGAGAAGGGAAGGTCTTCTTCACCTCTTCAACCACTTTGAGGAAATTGGCCCGCTCTGTGTCCATTTTGCTCACATAAAGAACCCGGGGCACTTGAAATTCATTAGCATATCCCCATACGGTTTCCGTCTGGACCTTGACGCCTGAACTTCCGCTCACCACGATGATCGCTCCGTCCACCACCCTCATGGAGGCCTTTGCCTCAGCGATGAAATTCGCGTACCCTGGCGTATCGATGACATGAAACGAATGCTTATTCCACTCAAAATGGGAGAGAGAGGCACTGATGCTGATTTTCCGATTAATTTCCTCCGGTTCAAAATCCATCACAGAGGAGCCATCGTCGACCCGGCCAAGGCGGGTATTCTCGCCCGTATCTAAGAGAATGGCCTCGACCAGGGAAGTCTTCCCTTCCCCGCCGTGGCCAAAGGTTCCTATGTTGCGAATGGTGATCGGTTCAGCTCGTTTCATCTCTTCTCCTTTCGATGATTCATCCTACCTACGAAACCAATGTAATAAATTACCTTTTTTCTCAATCAAAAGTCAACCCTTTCGGCTTCTTTGGCTTCTTCAAATAAATACCCGGGCTTACCTCAGTCGAATGGGTTCACTCCCGTCTCCCCTCCGTTCATTGACACACAAGAGGCATTCCCTTAGAATGTTCGGCAGGGAGGTTCTACCATGA
>CAYGWV010000090.1:0-13834 GCA_964353925.1 uncultured Syntrophaceae bacterium
CCAACGGATTCTTTAATACGGATGGGACCACCCCCCTCGGCCATATAACCGATGATGGTATTCTTCGGTGCTCCCACTTCCAGCACGACCGTCTCTCCCAACGTGTTCCTTAGCCTGTCAATATGTGGGATGGCGATTCGGATAAGATGACTATCCAGGGATTGATTGAATGCCCCACCTAACTCGACTATGGAGGGCCCTATTGTGAATTTCCTATTTTGGGGGTTCTGCTGGAGAAAACCATAGGACTCCAAAACATGAAGAAGTCGGCTTACCGTCGACTTATGGAAGCCCGATCTTTCACTCAATTCAAGGGTGCCCATCTCCTGGTTGTACGGCATGAAGGATAATAGGATTTCCAGGGCTTTTTCGAGTGAACGATGGGTGTTTTTTTGTCGTTGCATTTTATGCAACCAAGAATGTATTTTATGCAATTCCTGATTATCACATCCTTTTTCTTTGGTCAAGCTAATTTTTACTTTTTTCATAACCCTTCAGTATTGGGTGGTAAGATGGTACAAGGGCATTCTCAAATACAAGGGCAGGGTCTGAAGCGGCCCTACCCTTGTTCTTTATCAACATTTCAACTGCTAATCAGTAACTCACAGGGTTACCTCGAACCGAAGGTTAGTAGGTGTAATCCATTTCCAAGAGTTGCCTGAAAGTGTCAACCAATTCAAGACCTATCTCAAATACCACCGTTACAAAATCCCTAGAAAATTAGTTGATCATGATCAATAATTGGTTTAAATTTAAGGAACCTTAGCGCCTTTAAAAAGAAGGGAGATCTATGGAGAAAGGGTTAAGTGCCCTGGAGGCGATGTTCAACCCAGGGTCTGTTGCGGTCATCGGGGCCTCCGACAATCCAGGCAAGTTGGGATCTCATGTGATGAGAAGCCTGACGGAAGGAAAGTATCCGGGTAAGATTTTCCCCGTCAATCCGGGAAGGGATGAAATCATGGGAATAAAAACCTACCCTTCCCTTCTTCAGATTCCCGAATCAGTGGACCTCTCCATGATCGTTCTTCCAGCAGAATCGGTGCCGAAAATGGTGGTGGAATGCGGGGAGAAAGGTGTGAGGGGAATTGTCCTCATCACCGCTGGGTTCAAAGAAATTGAAGATAAAAGAGGAGAGATATTGCAGAGGGAGATAACCGAATTGGCATCCCTCTCCGGCATCAAGATCATCGGCCCGAATACCTTTGGAATTGTAAACCTCCATCTTCCCCTGAACGCATCGTTTACTCCGGAATTCTCCTGGGTGGACAAAGGGGAGATCAGCCTGGTCAGCCAGAGCGGAGGGATGTCTCACTTGATGGCTTTTCTATCTCTCCAAAACAAAGTGGGGTTGAGCAAAATCATCGGTTTAGGAAATCGTTGTAATGTCGATTTTTCGGAGACGGTGGAATACTTGATCCGAGATTCTCAGACCAAGGTGATCGCCCTGTATCTGGAAGGGATCGATCATCCAAAAAGATTAATGGAGGTGGCCGAGCGAGGAAATAGAGAAAAACCCATCCTCGCCTACAAGGTCGGACGCTCCCCCACGAGTGATAAGGCCTCCCAGTTTCATACGGGCTCCCTCGCAGGGAAGCATGAGATCTATCAAGGTGCCTTTAAACAGGCCGGAATTTTAACGGTCGGAAGTTCGGAAGAGCTTTTGGATGCAGCAAAGGCTTTGACCGTGTGTCCTCTTCCCGAAGGCAACAGAGTGGCTGTGCTTTCGGGCCAGGCCGGACCTGGGATGGCCGCCTGTGATGTCTGTGAGATGGAAAGGTTAACGATTCCTCCTTTTTCAGCGGAAACCCAAAAGAGGGTGGAGGAACTGCTTCCTCCCCTTGCCATCAGGACGAACCCCGTGGATATGGGACCTGCATGGTATAATTCAGAGGCGATCAAAGGAATTGTAAAGACCGTTCTGGAAGACAGAGAGATCGACGCCGTCATTCTATGCATTATGTTCGCTTCAGCCAACCGGTCTGCCGCCGGAGTCTTAACCGATCTATTATTGCAAAAGAAAACAAATAAGCCGATCCTATGCTGCTTTTCTTCCCCGGCAGGAATCTGGGATGATGAAATTAAGCAGCTTGAAGGGTCAGGTATTCCAAACTATCCCACTCCGGAAAGGGCGGCGAAGGCCCTTTCGAACCTTTACAGGTATAACAAAAGGAGAGGTTAAGCCCGGAGAGGATCCCCCTATTCTTGCCAACGGGGAGATCAATAAAACCTCTCGGAGCAAAGGATGGACTTTTTCAATTCCCTTTTGATACGAATCACCCTGGCCATCCTCGGAGGAGTCCTCTATGCCTTATTAACTTATGCGCTCCTCCTATCCCTCAACTTTTCTTCTCCCCTCGCTAACCTGGCTGCATTTTTTGTTTATCTCCTCTACCTGGGTTCAAGGCTTCTTCTCCTTTTTTCTGGAATCGACTCCCCGTACTATCTACGGAGAAGAAAAGGGCCTTCAAAAACACTCCCCGACAAGAATTCTTTCCATGATGCAGCTCAATGGGTGGGAATATTTTATCACCGGCATGACATTGTTCTTTTCGTTTTTCTGGGTATCCTATCTATTGTTTTCCTTATCTCCCTCGTCATGGATGGGTTAGGAGGGAACCCTTTGGGAGATACCATTCAAAGTCTATGGAATTCCCTACTTCCTACATCCTGATGTCCATTTAGAACGCTTCCGTTCCTGGTTTTTCTAATGGAGGCCTTGCCTAAATCGGTTTAAAGAGAATTGATCAATAGCCTTATTGAACAGCCTTATGAAAAGGAAAGATTGGCATAAGCCTAAAACATGGATGATTTACCATCAACGGAGAAAAAGGCAGGTTACAATCTCTGGATGAGGTAAATAAAAGTAGGAAGGCGGCTCTCGGTTTTTAATTTAAGAAACTTCCTCAATAGTTCCCTTTTACTTTCCTTTTCTCGCATTCTTTCGTCCACGAGCGGTGAGAGGTAGACACCGCCTTTGTTGCCGATGAGATTTAATCTGTTTCTGGTCAACTCTAAAAGAGAAGGCAAATGACCTGAAGGAAGGTCTTCTCCAAAAACAAAGTTCGAAGTGACTTCAATCTTCTCATACCTTCTGTTGATATCCAAAATCCTTGTAAAAGCCTGCCGAAGTTTTTCAACAGAAACAGGCTTCTTCAATGCCTCCAGAGTTTTGGGATCATTCGATTCAAGTCCAACGTTGATATAGGTAGAAAAAGGGAAGTGGTTGAGTGACTCAAAGAGCCCTTCTTCAGAACGGATCATGGAATCAACGCTCCCGAAAAGAAAAAGGCAGGTCCCCCTGAGATGAGATCGTTCAAATTCAAATATTTTGTAGGCACGTTCGGCAGCCAACTCAAGGACCTCCCGTCCGGCGGAAAGAGCATCATGCTGTCCCAAAAAAATGGCATTGTAATTGTGAAGGTCCCGCCCCAAAAAACGCTTCAAATCTTTCATCTGTCGCATCACGTCTTTGGGAGCGCGGGGAGTGAAATCCTGACCCGTCTTCACTCTACAAAAACCGCAGTGATAGAGACATCCATCCGCCACGACGATGGGAATGACTTCATAGTCCACATGCCGGGTATCCGGCGGAAGCACCGTGACCTGTCCCCCGATGAGACGATGCAATTGATCGGCTCTCCGTCTCAGGGATTCCTCATCGTTCCGGATGACGCGACTTAAAAAATCTTTAAGGCTCTTTGGAATTGGACCCGAAATCAGTTTATCTAATCTTGCCCGGAGTGCCTGTAAGGACTCCTTGGCTAAAATGACTGAAGGATCGTTAAAGGGGTCTCCATCCATAATGGAGTTGCTCGGGTAGGAGAGATAAGGAAAATAATATTCACCAAAGTAGTCATAAATGCCCTTATAATCACCCGCAGAATAATAGACCCAATCATTGCCGACGGTTCGTTTCAGCCATTCTGCCGGATGCGGCCAGGTCTGAGTAAGTCCCTGAATGACCTTAATCTCTCCATTCAAATTGAATTGAAAGAGATATTCTGGGGTTCTAATCTCTGAAAAAAGGCCATAGCGAATTGGAAAACTGACCTTGGAGAACTCCCTCGATCCTTCTTTGTTCATTGTGATGATAAGATTATCTAGCGGGTAGGATTCCATCAAATAAAAGTCATCCGATTTTGAGCTAATGTTAAATCTGACATGCCTGTTTTGCAAGCCTTACTTTTGTGGTATGATGAGCCAAAAGAAAAGAATACACTGCTTTAATTGGATAAAAGAACCTGTTATGATGAATGATAGACCTAAAAAGGGAGTCATTATTGGCCATAATTCAAAGGATCCGGGAAAAGATTAAAAAGCAAGACTACGAGTTTACAATTCCCCACTTTTTTGAAGAAATGGCTAATGACAATCTCACTTTTGCCGATGTTGAAATGGCAATTGCTAAAGGACGAATAAATCGTAAATTTACCCGAGATCCAAGAGGAACCCGGTACGAGGTTATCGGACCTGCAACAGACGGGAGAGTAATTGGCATTATATGCAGGATTAAAAGCACGGGGAAATTATTATTTATCACCACTTATGCCTTGGAGGAAACAAAATGAAAAAAAAGACAGTAAATTATAATTATGGCGAGTGTGAAATTTGTAATACCCCGATGAAAGAGAAACTTATTAAACAAGATTTCTGGATTCGAGGAAAACTTATCGTCGTGGAGGATGTCCCCACAGGGGTCTGCCCACAGTGCGGTGAAAAGGTGGTTAAATCGGATGTTGGCCGATGGATTATAAAGTTAATAGAAAATTCTGATCGAATAGCAAAAGCACCCAGAATTTCTGTTCCTAAAATCAAATTCGATATTGAGGAGGCCAGAATTTAACAAAGATTTCCTCAAAGAACTCAAGCCATCGTAGAAAATCAGAGGCCAAGCATCTGCCTTAAGATATTAATATCGATGTAATGCTCTCCTTCCTTTCTTTTCCTCTCTTCAACATTCTCCCAATCCTTGAGAAGTTCCTCTACTTTTTGTCTGCCTTCAGGGGCCTTCACAGCTTCTCTCGGGGTCTTTCCATCCAGGGCAGGAATTTTTTCATCAATCCATTTTGTCACAAGTTCTCCCATTGCCCTGGAAAATAATGGATAAAAGCTTTCTGGCATTTCATCTTCTTCAACGGATGGAGTCTTTCCTGAGCTTTCCATGGCTTTCTTCACCAGATCTTCATAGGTATCTATTCGGTGTTGAAAATCATCACCTAATATCTCCTGTAACCTTTTCTTCCCATGATCCAGTCGTTCTTTGGAAAGGCACCAGAGTTCTAGCCTCTTTGGAGTTAACGTGACCGTTCCCAAAGAAGTCCATCTTAATTCGCCTTTTCCCCCAATCATTTCTGACCTTAAAATAACAGAACCTTCAGGCGGTTTTTCTATTTCCCAATGTTTCGATGCGCCTCTTTTCAGCCATGTGAACAGAATGTTTTTCTCCCCTTTTTCTTCATCAATGATAAAATCAAATTCGTGCCCGAGGCGATATCGGACCGTATCAAAATTCTTAACATCAAACACCGCTTTCGATGAACAGATTCTGTGATACTCCTCCGTCACAAAGACCGGTTCTTTCAGCGACTGGTCTTCAATCAGATGATGGACGAGGTGAGCATTCGATTTAACAAAATAGGCCCACTCATGATTGCCGGTCTCGCTCTTAAATTTCTCCCATACCCCCTTAATGGACAAGAGCACATTCTCTTTACTTCTACGAGGAATGAGGTTAACAATGCCTGATAGCTTGTTGACAGCTCCCATCCTGATCACCCGGGCAAAGATGACATCCCATTTGACTGCCGTCAGCGAACCCTTCACCTCTAAAACATCCATCTCCTCCCCTGTCAATAGGTCCTTTAGTCTCAACCCAACTTCAGGAGTTACGGAGGTCACCTCACAAACACTGAGATAACTCGCCATCTCATACTTCAATAGGGAGAGTTCTTCTTCAAAAAGCTTTTCCTTCTTCTCCTGATAAAACTCCTCGACAATCGTCGTCCCATTCCACAGGGAGAAATCATGAATAAACCATTCCAAGAAGGAGGCAAAATTGGCCTCTTCTTTCTCATCCAGCACCAAAGGTTCCCTGAAAGGTCTTCTCGAGAAAAGTTGGTAGGCCTTCTCAAATTCTTTTCTGTATCTCTCCTTGCCTGAAAAGGAGAGAAGGCGATCCCTCAATTCAATCTCTTTAGGAGTAGCTGAGGTCTTTTCGGCTCCTCTCAGCTCATCCTTATTCAGGCAGCACTTTTTATATTTTTTGCCACTCCCACACGGACATGGATCATTTCTTCCGACCCTATCTTTCTTGACGACTTCTTGAGAGGCCGGTCCAGAAATCTCCTCTCTCTTTTTCCCTAAAATCTCCTCAAAATGTTCAAGATTAAAGATGATAGCTTCCTTCAACTGGTCTGGCTCCTTAGTTCTATAGTAATGCCCTGTATGGATGTAATCAGACGCTTTTTTGAAATACTCATAAGCACGGGAGGGATTTCCCTTATCCCCTTCATATTCTCCCAAGGAACAGTATGCCTCCACAGCAAAAGGATCTAATCTTAGAGCCTCCTTAAAATGTAGGATTGCCTCCACTTCCATGCCTGTCTTCATCAATACATTTCCATAACCTATTCTTAAAGCTGGATCATTGGGTGACTTTTTAACTTCCCCTTTATAATATTCCAATATTTCATCAAATGACATGCGCCGGCCATCCATCAAACCTGACTCGCCAAATTTTATCGGGCTCTCTTGCGGTCTTAATTTTCCCTTCTCAGCAAGGGCTGTCATCAGAATCATATGGCTGGTGATGGCTAAATCTCCTTTCGCCGTAATCTCATATTGATTGACGGCTCTGCAGTTCTTACAGACGATTTTATCTGAGATCCTTGGCTTTCCTTTTTCTCCAGAAATCATATAGATATTTTCTACTTCATAGTGATAAGTTTTACCACATTGACGGCACTTCAGCTCTACTTTCACTGTCCTCTCCAGGAGAGGCCTCAAATCATCTCCTTCCAAAACGCTTAACCTTCTCTCCGTTTCTTTCTCCCTTGCCATCGTATCCTTTTCAATTTTAGGTAATAAAAGATCATCCACACTATGGATATGACAAAGGAGGTAAAATACTTCCTCCTCCATCTCTTCTCCTTCCTTTAATTCCTTCCGAAGGGGCTCGATAAATTTTTTTGAGGCAATCCCTTCCAAAGCATAGAGAAAGGGTTCCTTATTAATTGACCAAAGTTTATCCCAATGACGGAGCAATAGGTCAACAGCCTTCTCTTCAGGAATATCTTTTAATGCAAAAAGGACTTCAGATATCTGGCCTCCATTCAATCGATCAAAGTTCTTCTCAAGGTAATCAATCGAAGGACTTCCAATCTGAACCAATGCCTGGATAGATTCATTCAGTGCGTAGTCATCTCCCTTCCCTTTAAGAAAATCCACTAAATGAGGAATGGCCCTTTCATCTTTGAGTCTTCCTATCAACCTAATTGCTCTTTTCGTTCCATAAGAATAGGGATGATCTTTCAATTGTCGAGGGCAGTGATCGAAGATTGTCTCATGGTTCCCCACGATTAAGAGTCTTTCCATCAGTGGCTCATCACTCTTCACGGTATCCCTGTCTTCCAGGAGTGTTCGCAATAGGGCCTCTTCGCTCATCTCCTCAACCTTTAAACCCAATAGACTGCTGAATTCGATAAACTTAGAAAGGATGACAAGTGTCACAACAGCCATGGCGTTTAAGGAATCCATGGGGCGATTGCTCGAAAAATCTTTAAATGCCTTAAGGATTTGATAGTTCACAAGGGGAGGAGAATAACTGTCAAAAAAGGAGGGTTCGCCTGTTTCTGGCCTTTTTCCATTGACTGCTTTTTCTACCTGACGCCAGGCTATTTCAATTAGCTGGCGATAGTTCTCTTTTTTGAAGGCTTGATGGAGGTCCTTTTCAAGTGAGGCAAAACCCTTTTTTCTTATGTAAGACAAGGATTCCAATACTGCATAAGGGAATTTTTTCCAAATGATCTTCTTTTTCCCCTTTTCTCTCATATCTTCCAAGGAGTACAATGAACCACAAATAGAAGCAAAAGGGTAAAGGATTTCTATGGCAAACTTTTTGTAGTGGCGTTCATAGAATTCTAAAAGGATAGAAATATCTTCTTTTGCCTCAAGAAGTGCTTGAATCAGAGAAGAGATGAGAAAGGGATCCACCTCTTCTGTTATCTCGGATAGCATACCCCTCAGAATGGTCCTGGCCTGTTCTGTCGCTATTCTACCGATGGCAACCACTACTGAAGTCAATTCGTCAAACTCTACACTTCCCGCCTTCATCTTCTTTTCATAAGAAGGGATCAACCGTTCGTCTTTGAGTTTCCCCAAAACAAGGGCAGCCTTCTGGGCAACACCAAACCTCTGGGTTTGATAGATCTTTAGAACGAAATCTTTGAGTTTCGGGTTTGGGTATCTCTCCAGATAGTCAAGGGCTCTCACCAAAACTTCTTTATCTTTGTCTATTAAGAGTCTTTCTAAAACCTCTATCCCTTCTTCTCCATAGAGGGTCATCATCCTTTCGCAGGCCCATCGTTTGACCATGGATTTTCTGTGCCCCGCTAATTTATGTAGATCGGATTGAGTCCATAATGGTTCAGACATTCTCTGTCCCCTTTGCTCTTGTTTTGATTCTATTGTAGGTTACAGGAACCTTGCACTCAAATTTGGAGGGAAATAGGCTTCACTCTCTTCCTTATTCTAACGGTGACTTACGTTGGTAGGCTCCACACTGAAAATCATCCGGATCATTTTCCTGATCCATCCTTGTTAGTTCACACAAAATCCCTTCAGTTACCCCATTTTCTTTGCAATGTTCGCATTCAGGAAGACGATCTAGATTGTCATATTTCAGACATGTAGGGCATACCTCTTGCCATCCTACCCGTTTTCCTAATCGGGAATTTTCTACTTCTTGGGCCATGATATTATCCTTCCGCGCTGCTTCCAATCTTTAGGGAAGCAGAGCTTAATTATTTGCCTTATTGTAACAACCCAGTCAAAAATTTCAATTATTAAAAATTATTATTTAAAAACATCCAATAATCCCCCTCAACCCCCCTTCCTGCGGCAGGCAGGTCTAGGAAAGGGGTAGGTTTAGGGATATTAAAACGCTCCCAGTAAATGAGGGCGCTACGCTTACTTGAGAAAAAGTTGATTTTTTGGAACTAAATTGGGTCCTCTGTTGTCTTTAATACCAAGAGCACCCCTCACCCCCACCCTCTCCCGCAAAGGGGAGAGGGGAATTTTACTCGCCTTCCCTCAGATAATGTTATTCGAAAAGGGAAATGTGAGGGGGAAATCCAAAAAAGGAGGTTTCCAATGAAAAGGTTGGTCGTTTTAATCGTTCTTATCTCATTTTTCGTGTCTCTTCGAGGAGGTTACGCCGCACCTCTCACCAGCACTCTAAAGGATCAACAGAGTGTGGCGGTCACCATCTACAATTCGAATATTGGCCTGGTCAAGGATACTCGGCTGGTTGAATTTAAGCCTGGGGTTCATGAACTAAAGTTTATGGATGTGGCAGCCAAGATTGATCCTACAACGGTCCACATCAAATCCCTGATCAACGGGTCGAGCCTCACTGTCTTGGAGCAGAACTACGAATTTGATCTTCTCAGTCCCCAGAAACTTCTTGAAAAATTTGTGGGGCAGAAGGTTCAACTTGCTACGATCAACCCTGAGACAAAAAAGGAGGAGATCGTTGAAGCGACCCTCCTCTCAACTCAGGGTGGAAATATATTCCAGATTGGGGACAAGATCCATATTGGCCATTATGGACGCGTTCTTCTCTCAAGAATTCCTGAGAATCTTATCTCCCAACCGACATTGGTGTGGATGTTAGAAAATAAGCTTTCTAAACCTCAAAAGTTGGAGGCTTCTTATCTCACCTCCGGGATCAATTGGAAGGCGGATTATGTGGCGGTTTTAAACAAATTGGACACGATGACTGATTTAACCGGCTGGGTGACGATTGACAATCGGAGTGGTGCCGTTTATCAAAACGCTCTGCTTAAATTGGTAGCTGGCGATATCCACCGGGTTCAAGGTGAAATGAGAATGGATGATGCTAGGCCGATGGCTGCGGCGAAAGAGGCAAGTCCTCAATTCAAAGAAGAATCCTTCTTCGAATATCACCTTTACACCTTAGACCGGAGAACCACGATTAAAGATAATCAAACCAAGCAGATGACCCTTCTTGATGCCAATCAGGTTCCCATCAAGAAACTTTTTATCTTCACAGGATCGCCTCAATACTACCATTACCAAATGAGCCAGGGCACAAACAAGCAAAAAATTGGAGTTTTCCTCGAACTGGAAAACACGAAAAAGAACAACCTTGGAATGCCTCTACCCAAAGGCACCGTCAGGGTCTACAAAGAGGATAAGGAAGGAAGCCTCCAATTTGTAGGAGAGGACCGGATTGACCATACACCCAAGGACGAAAAATTTAAGATCAAGATCGGAGAGGCTTTCGATGTAGTGGGAGAGAGAATTCAAACCGATTATAAGCGTCTGGGGAGTAATCTCTTCGAGGTCGCCTTTGAGGTGAGCTTAAGAAATCATAAAAAGGAAGATATTAAGGTTTTAGTGGAAGAACCGATTCCCGGCGATTGGGAGATGCTTTCGAACAGCCATCCCTTTGAAAAGCTTCAGGCCCACTTGATCCGTTTCGATGTTCCCGTGGCCAAAGATAAAGAAGTAAAAGTGAAGTATCGGATTCGGTTTCGGTATTGAAGTTCGGAGTGATTAGTTTGGCCTGCCTGCGTCCCGCAAGGCGGGGTTACGCGCAGGTAGGAGTTCGAAGTATTTCGTTTTTAATCTCCGAACTCTTGACTCACTGTTTCACCTACCTACGCCTCACTTTCGCCCTTGCGAAATAATTGAAGATTATGTGTTGTAATATATTTAGCGTCTTAGCTAAGCTGTGACCAAAAAGTAAAGCTTTCGGTCGTCATATTCAGTGAGTTGTTAACCCGAATCAATAACACATTTATCAAATGTCAAGGGCAAACCCCATTCATACAAACCCCATTCATACTTCGAAAATTAACGAATTCTGGTAGAGATGTGCATAAAGAAGGCAGAGCCATTTCTGCCTCTGCTCCCTGACCCACCATGGGAGCACAGGGGGATTTTGTTGAAGAAGTATAGCTTTACAAGGGGTGGGTGTTGTGTTAAGTCTTTCGCATGTCAGGTTAAGTTTAATGTTCTTTAGAAACTTGACCAACTGTTGCCATGGTAGATGTGAGGTCATTAGATATTTCATGATGATCATGATCGCGAAGAGTTTATCTAAAGAACAGATAAGGTAGCGTGTGATATTGAAAACGAATCCCTACCCGGGTGTTGATGATTCTCGACACGCCTCTCTTTATTTCGACACCTCCCAGGGATTTCAAGATTTGCACGACGTGGCCTGGCTATTCATGTCCTTTGATGTCACAGAAGGCGTCTAAAGGGTGGCCAGTCTTTTCAACGGCATCCAGCATTCAGAGATCACTTGGAAAAAGTGGAGATTTTCAAAAATATTTCTGGTTCACCCAGGATGTTCAATCACGTCCTGTGCGTGTACCCGTATCGTCGTGAGTTAAACGATGTAGGCTTCTGCCCTCCCCTGGGACTCGAGTTCATCGCAGCGGTTCTCCATCCACACGCTCGCGCGCTCGACCTCGTGGACCTTCGAAAGGATGCCGGCAGCACAAAGGACTTTTTGCGCCCGGAAACCGATATGGTTTGTTTTTCAATCAACTGGGACCGCGATCCGGAATCCTTGGACAAGGAGGTCCTGTCTGTGCCTCCCGGGATTTTCAGCCTGTTGGGCGGGCGGTACGCTACGGAAAATCCCGACCACTGGCTGACCACCTATCCAAACGTGACCGCTGTCGTTCGCGGGGATGGCGAGGAGGCCACGGAAGAGATTTGCCGGGGCATGCCGCTCGAAAAGATTGCCGGCCTCAGCTACCGTAAAAACGGACAGATCTTCCACAACCCAAACCGCAAAGTAGGCCCTATACGGGACGACCTTTTCCCCATTCGGCGCTTGCGCCGGCATGCCTATGAGGTCACCCTGGATGGCATCGACACGGGCCTTTCAATTGATACGGTGGCCGCCTCGCGCGGTTGCCCGTTTAACTGCACCTTTTGCTCCTTTAGCCGCAACCCCTGGGGCGAAAAGCGGCCATGGTCAGCACGCTCTCCTGAATCCGTGGTAGAGGAGCTCGCCGGCATCGAGTCCAATGTCGTTGGTTTCACAGACGACCTGTTCACCCATGACATGGGCCGTGTAGAGCAGATCTGTGAATTGATTTTGGCCCGCGGCATTCGTAAGAAATACATTATAAATGCCCGGCTGGAAATCGCCCGACGGCCGGACGTCCTGCGGAAAATGGAGCGGGCCGGGTTCACCATGCTTCTGCTGGGCATTGAGTCAGCCCAGGATAAAACCCTGCGCGCCATGCGCAAAGGCTTCGACACCGCACAGATTCGGAAACACTTCGAGGTGCTCCGTCGTTGCCGCATGTTCCTCCATGGCTACTTCATCCTCGGGAATATCGGGGAGAGCATGGAAGAAATGCTTCATATCGGAACCTTCGCACGTGAGCTGGGCCTTGATACGCTGGGCCTTTCGACGTTGCGCTTTAATCCCTACTCCGGTTTGGATGAACTCATTGCCTGTAACCCGGGCTATTACATTGCTCCCGATGGGAATATTTATTCCAACCATTGTTCTAAACATGGGCTTAAGCAACTGCGCCGCCGCATTCTCCGGGAGTTTCATACCCCTGGCCAGCTCTTTCATCTTATGCACAAAGGGCTCCAGAATGGCGCGCTCTCCTTTCTCCCAGCCTTGCTTCCAAGGCTGCCCGCCATTGTTTGGCGCGCGGGGCATCGCGTGGTCAAGCGGATCAAGCGACGTGAACACCGTCAGATCCACCGGATGAAGTGAAAAGGTGAGATCATTATATTTTTTCTTGCTCTATTCATGCCAATTGCTAGTCAGTCCATAATTGTGTGGACATTGGAGACGAAATCCCTCTTACCCTCCGTTTACAAAAGGTCCCGCCTTTCGCGGGATTTGGAAAAGAGGGGTTAGGGGAGATTTTCAGGAGAATATGTCTTCTCAATTATGGACTCCTTATTATTTGAAATCGTAGTTACGGTGGAGGCATCGTTACGGGCGCTTCAGAGAAAGCAACCTGGGTTCGCTTATTCCATCTGCCGGTGGAAGGAAAGCTGATATGAGGGTTTGATGGTCTTGATGTCGGAGGTCCAGTTCGCATTGAGCTCATAGGGACGGATGTCGATCGAGGATTCACCGACTTTGCCCGAGCAGGATGAAGACAAGGGAATTGAGATTCGCCCGTCCCGCTAGGGAGATAGATGAACGCGGATTATTTGTATTTGTCCTGAACGATAATTAATCTGACAGACACCGTCAAATTATCTTCTGATTAATGATTGGGGACTGACTACAACTATTCACTTCGGTTTAGTTTAGGAAGCTGATGGAAGCAAGCATAAAGAGGCCTCAGATGAACCGAGGTAGAGCCGTTCCTGACCCCGCCTGGGTTCTTTGACAAATGGTTCTGCTTCAAGGTGTTCTGTCTTCCAATTTCTCGCAAGTTCGTTTCAAACTTGCTTTACCCGTCAATCTCCGTCCCAAACCGTTTTCCCCTTCCAGGCAAAGCGTGTCGTTACCAACTTCCATTCTTACAATGGTAATCTTCCCTCTTTTACCAGCAAATTTTTCGCCATGGAGCCCCACGGGCAAGCCCGTGCTTGC
>CAYGWV010000091.1:0-7576 GCA_964353925.1 uncultured Syntrophaceae bacterium
GTCTTTCGATGATCAGGGCATTCAAGGAGTTGATAATTCCAAGAATGGCCACGATGATGGCGATGAATTCGAGAGCATAGGTGATAGCAAAGGTCTGGTCAAAGATCTTCAGAACCTCTTTTCGCAATTCCCGATGGGAGACCACAAAGAGGCGGTAAGGTTTGGAATACCTTTCCCGGATGATCTCCTTGAAGGTTTCCTGGGAAACCCCATCTTTGAGATAGATGCCCGCACTGTGAAGCGTCTCATCCTTCCACAGCGATTGAAAGAGTTTTTTCTCCAGTAAGATCATTCCCCAATCAGAAGAATAATCGTAGAAGACTCCGGAGATCAAAAACTCTTTTTCACCCTGCGGGGTGTTGAGCTTTATCCGGTCTCCAGCCTTCACGTGATGCCTGAGTGAAAAACTCTCCGTGACGAGAATGGCCTGGCCGGCGGCGAACTGCCGGAGAATCGTCTGAGGGTTTCCTTGAGTGAAACGAATGACCTTCATGTTGAGAAAGACCTCTCCATCGACAGATGCAATCAGGGCAGGCTGGCCTTGATATTCGACCTCCAATGCCCTGAAAGAATCCACGGCCTTCACTCCGGGAAGAGAAGGCAGCGCCCTGGAGACCTCCAGGGGGAGGAGGGCGGAGTAACCTGTGATGGAATAGGAACCCGGGAAGATGAACACATCCCCGTTGATCGATTGTTCCACCCAGAGGTCCACCGTCTTCCGGAAGCTTAGGATCATGATAGAGATGCTGATCAGCATGGAGAGGGCGGTCATCAACGCGGCGCTAGTGATCACGGTCCTGCCCATAGAATCATGGATATATCGACTCGCCAGCTTTCCTTCAGGTCCAAAGAGGAAGCGGAGGGCAGGAGCCATCAGACGGTTAAGGAGGGTGGTGGCAGAAGGGATCAGGAAGGAGACCCCGACGACGATGAGAAGCGCAGCCAAGAAACCGAAGATGGGCCGGTGAGCGATGGGTTTCTGGAGAGCAAAAATGAGCGAAAGGGTGAGAAGGCTGATGCCGACGAGATTGAAACGCCCGGTTCGGATTTTTATTTTTGTTTCAAGGGTCCCCAGCGCCAGGGCCTCCCTGGGTGCAATCCCGGAGGCTTCTCTGGCAGGGCCGATCGAAGAAAGGACCGAAGCGAGAACTCCCATTCCAAAGCCTGCCATTAAAACGGATGGAGAGATCAAGAGGTGTTCTGCCTTGACCAGAATATAGAGGGCCGTAATCGTTCTGGAGACCAGATAGAGCATGACCTTTGCCAACCCTAACCCGATTCCTATTCCTACCAGACTTCCCAGGCATCCGATCCATGCTGCCTCGCCGATGAAAAGGCCGAGGACCTGGGGTCGGGTCAGTCCGATGCTTCGAAGAATTCCAATCTCCCGCCTTCTCTGAATGATGGAGATGGAGATGGCGTTATAGATCAAAAACATCCCCACGATGAGAGAGATGAAACTGAGGGCCGTCAGGTTGAGGTGGAAAGCCGAAACCATCTTTTCGATCTGACCGCTCCGGGTATCGGACCGGCGAACATCAACCCCCGGAGGGATCACTTTTTTCAGTTCTCTCTCGATCGCCTCCGTGGACAGGGATTGATCCACCATCAGGTCAATCCGGTCAATGAGACCGACCTTCTCCAGGGCTTCCTGAGCCGAGGCGATGTCCAGGAGGCCAAAATTTCCTTCCAATGATTTTGCCGGCCCCGCCATCTTTAAAAGATGGGTGATGGTGAAGAAGACTTTTTTTGATCCAACGATGAGATTGATTCGCTCTCCTTTTTTCAATCCGTGCCGGCTGGCCAATTTTTCGGTGATGGCAATGGCATGAGGCGTTTTTAAAAAAAGGAGGTCCTGATCATCGGTCTCGTAGAACTGGTATTCCCTGAAGGGCCGGTCACTAAAAACGTCGATGCCAAGAAGGTAGAGGGGTTCTCCAATGGGCTCACCGATCTTGGAGACGTATTGAATGACGGGTGTGGCTGCTTTGACTCCGGGAACTCTTTTTACCTTGAGGTAGACCTCTTCAGAAAAGCCCCTTCCAAAGGAGGTGACCTGGAAGTTGGCTTTTCCGGAGACATGATCGACTGAGGCATTGAAGGACTCAATGGCCGTGTGGATGGCTGTCTGGACACTGACGAAGACGGCCACTCCCAGGGCGATTCCTATCATGGAAAGAATGGTTCTCCCCTTATGATGACGAAGATGGCGGAAGGTGATGTTTTTGAAGAGGTGAATCAGGACCATACGAAAATCCAAATGTCAAAGCTCAAATGACTCAATGTCAAATGTTTTTCTTTCTCATTAATGAATACAAACACATTATTAGACAGTCCATAATTATGTAGACACCGAAAAGTAAATCCCTCCTCCCCTCCCTTTGCAAAAGGGAGGAATTACCCCTCTTTGGCAAAGAGGGGCGGGGGGAGATTTTCAAAACAATATGTCTGGTTAATTATGGACTCCTTAGTAAATCGTTTTACATGTGGCGCGAGGCTTCAGCCTTGCTTAAGGCAACCCTGAAGGGTTGCCTTACAAAAGATATAATGCGTCCGTTTTAGTCTTGATATTTCGTCTTAAGGTTTTGTTTGAACTTTAAGCTTTGACATTTGACATTGCTTCAGTCTATAGGAGCTTGCCGTCGCGCATCATGATAACCCGATCCGCCATGGCCGCTCCTTCCTGGCTGTGAGTGACCAGGAGGATGGTCTTTCCTTGTTCGTCCCGTAATCTCCGCAGGATCTCCAAGACCTGCTTTCCTGAGGCCGAATCGAGATTCCCCGTTGGTTCATCCGCGAGAATGATTTCCGGATCATTGATTAAAGCCCGGCAGATGGCCACCCGTTGCATCTCTCCCCCCGAGAGTTCATGGGGATGATGATACCGTCTCTCCAAGAGCCCCATTTCCTGAAGGAGGCGCTCCATTTTAGCCGCTGGGGGATTGGAGCCTTCTCGCAACAGGTAGGGGAGGACGATATTCTCTTCGAGATTCAGAATGGGCAGGAGATTGAAGAATTGGAAGATGATACCGACCCGGTCTCGCCGAAATAGAGTCAGCCGTCGGTCATCCATCCGGGAGATGTCCTCACCGTGAATCATCACGCGGCCTTGATCCGGAGAATCGAGTCCCCCGAGGATGTTAATCAGGGTGGACTTCCCGCATCCACTTTTGCCTGTGATTGCAACAAACCCTCCTTTTGAGAGGTTTAAATTGATGTGGTCCAGGGCGACCACCGGGTTATCCCCCTGGTGATAAATCTTTGTGACATCCATCAATTCGATGAAATGATCTTCCATCATCCTCAAAAATAAAAAAGAGCAGAGATCAACTTTTCTCTGCCCTTTTTATATATCGGGGGAAATGGTAAATTGTCAACCGAAAATCAAGATTGTTTAATCTTGACTGTATTTCTTTAAATGTTTAACAAGGATGACCAACATTAAAGGAATGATCGCACCGACAATGATAACGGCTCCTCCTACAATGTAAATTTTTGGGCCTATATCCTCGACCGTCCTAACCACCTGCATGATGGCAATAGAGACCATGGCTGCCAGGATGCACATTAAGATAATAATACTCACCATATTAGCGGCACTTAATTTAATATTCATTGCTCCCTCCTCTGTTTGAAAGATGACAGATATTGGTTTTTACCATCAGCCTGTATTTAATCCTTTTGCCATAACCATGAACTTCTGTCACCCTTATTCCTTCACGGCCACAGGCTCAGTACCTGGGAGTACAACTTCCTCCTCCACCTTCTTCTCTTTCTTCAGGGCTGCTGTGGTGGTGGTACCGATGAAGCTGAAGAAGAGGATGGCTGCCGGAATCAGTTGAAGAAGGACGATGACGGAACCGACAATCAGAAAGATCCACAGGGCAGTGCCGGCTCCCTTCAATTCAATGGACCGAGCAAATGCAGGAGTGGCAAGAAGGGTCATCACCGCTCCCATCACCCCAATCTTTAAACTTTGTCTTTTTCCTAACATGGTCTATTCCCCCTTTCTTCTTTATTGAGGCTTTTGAATCTCCTCAACCTCTATAAATGCATACGTAATGCCAACCCTGAAATGGGATATAAGAAATTTATAATAGGCTGATTATATTATGAATTTTACTTTTATGATTTTTGTTGAGGTTTAACGTTAAACCTTATATGTATTTTAAAATTATACATATGGACAAGGCAATGAGAAGCGATGTTTATGTAATGACTTGAAATTAAAGTAATTTGATTGAATAAGAAATTTATGCACAGGTGTATTTCTAGCTTAGTGCGTCCAACGCTTATTTACATTAGTTGCGAAGCCGTCATTCCCGCCCCGTGTCAAGTGCGGGGTGAACTCCAGCGGGAATCCAGTTCACAAATATTGGATTCCCCCGTATCAAGTACGGGGCAGGGTTAGTCAAGCCCGGAATGACAATTAAGGTAAAGGGACTTTTGACGCAATACGCGAGGATTCACTTGGATGACCAATGGAGGGAACAATCGGTTACTCTTCGAAGCAGGCTTTCGGCAGGCTAAAGAGATCTAATCCATCATAGATTCTTTCTATTTTGATTGAGAGTTCCCTGATCTTTTTCAAAAAAGGTTCAGGAATGAGGAGGGTTGCTCTAGCCACCTCGTCTTCATAGAGATTGTGTCTGAGATATCCGGGTTCGTCTTTACCGAACCATATCTCTGCCTCCCATGATTTTTGATTGAATAATTCGGTGTTGAAATGCTTATCACTCAGTCCGAACGGATTCCCAGGGGAGATGAAGGTCAATATCCCGTGATTGGATGCGGGTCTGGTAGAGAGATTGGCATACATGCACATAAACTCTCCTCCAAAGACAACCGAGCGAACAGATAGACTCAATCCATTGATTTTGCTTTCAACATATTCTTGAAGAAGAGAGGGGTTCGATACAAGATTCAATTTCCAAAGGGATGAAGGCTCTGTGATGATTTGTAAATTCCTTCCTCCTCTTCCCACCCGCCGCTTCAGAACCGCCTTTTTCTTTCTTTCAATGAAACGGTCAACCCCCGCCGTGTCTTCCGGGTCAAAGATCATCGTCTCCGGCATGGGGGCAATGGCCTTAAGCAACTGGTATTGATTCCACTTATCCTCCAGTCTCAATCCAGGATGAAAGGTGCCTGGGAAGGGGCCCATACCGTCCATCCATATCTTGAAGGGTTTTAGGCTATCGATAAAGGGAAGAGAATGAAGGTAGTCCTTGAATGTCTTTCCATAGACTCTTTGAGAGGTCGATTCGATTCGCTGGAAGATATCCGAGGGTTTCCCAAAATGGACCCCATGGGTGAGATGATATTCATGAGCCCCGCCCGGGAGGCCCACATTCACCTCCACCAGATAAAGCTTCAACTCGGGAGTGATAAGAAAGTCAATTCCGAGATACATACCCAACATACAAAAAAACAGGTCATCATTAACCAGACCTGTTCTTTTTCTCCTTGGATACTGACCGTCATTTAAGAGGGCAAAAGTGCAATAGGGGCCCCTTCCCTTCTTGGGAAGGGGCCCGATGGATGACTTAACAAGATGCTTTACATTTGCAGAGACCGGAGAACTTCTTGGCCACCTTCTTGATGGTCATATCATTCACCTCCCTTCAAGACCTCTCTGGCATAACATTGAAAGAGATCGGGTTGAAAAAGATTGTTTTGAACCTTGGCTCTGTAACGGCATCCCCCTCTGCACTCTTCAATCACCGGGCAGTTGCAAGCAAGATCCTTCAATGAGATACGGGGGATACGGGCCCAACAGGTTCGAAGCCCTTCTTCGATGGATCCCGCCGGTTCCTGACTAAAAAGACCACACTTACATATTGTTCCATTTGCCATTATAGCACAAAGATGGGCGCCGCAAGTAGAATTTTTTGTTGAACCGTGAAATCCCCCTCCAAAACCGTAACCGAGAAAACGACCCGCCTCAGAGGGGGAAACTTGAAGATCCTTGTTTTCTTTCAGTCTTCCCTCAACACAGGGAACATCCACATTCCATTCCTCAATATTTTTTGATTGAAGAAGGGAGGCCAGCTGGTCGAACTCCGAAAAATTCCGGCGGTGAATCATCGTCGCTACAGAAACCCGTATATCGGCTTCTTGCAGATGGTCAACGGCCATAATCGTTTTTTCGAAGGTTCCTTTCCCTCGCAGCGATTCATGACCTTCTTCCATACCATCGAGACTGATCTGAACCTCATGGACCCGGAGTTTTTTGGCGACCTCTTTGGAGATCAATGTGCCGTTGGAGAGGAGAACGGACCGAAATGCATAGTCTCGGAGAACCCCGTTGACCTCCCAAAAATAAGGGTGGAGCAAAGGCTCCCCTCCGGACAGAAGGAGTCTCAGCCCTTGAATCTCCTCAAATTGCTCCAATACTCTTTGAACCTGTTCCCTTGATAGATCCTGATGAGAATCCTCTCCGATATAACAGTGGCGGCATTGAAGATTGCACCGGTTGGTGATCTGGAGCTCAAGATACCGGAGGGAAGGGACCGGGGAAGGATTCAAACCGACCTTCTTTTGAAGAGGGGCTTCCGAGAAGGTGATTAAATTTTCAGAGAGGCAAAATTGGATGAATTCCTCGTCTTCCTTCCGTACAGGAGGACTTTCACCCCGGCAGATGCGGAGAAGAAATTGATAAGCATCTTCGTTCAGTTCATAAAGCTCGTCGTTTTGGATGTCATAAAGGCAGGGTTCCTCGAGATGTTTCAGAACGGCATGAGGAGCAAGAAGGATGAACCTATTCTCGGAGGGCATCGGAAATCTCCTCGGGGGTGAGGATCTTCTTTTCTAAAAGCCGCTTGAGAATTTTGTAGGCCCCGCATTCCAGATCCTTTTCGGATTCTTTATAGAAGTCGCAATGTTTACAGATCAGATCGGTCAAAGACTCTTTATCTAATTTCATCAGATGTCCTCTCATCAAAATAATAATTTAAAATTTGAGATGATTCAAGGTATTTCAAAGGGTGTCCATTGGGGCTTCGTGTTGTATATGTCGAAAGATACCTTTCTTTTCCCTTGCGTCGGAGCCGGACATTCCAAGAAAAGACTTGACAGATTAATTCTGATTATTTATATTAATCAGTACAATCTGATTTATAGGATTATTTTAAATAAACTGAAAATCATTGAGGAGGTGAGAAAAATGGTCAAAAAGCCTGAAAAGGGATCTTGCCCCGGGCCTACCTGCGGAAAAATGAGTTGTTGCAAGGTTGAGGCACTGATCAGCGTCGATGAGCGTGGCCAGATGGTTCTTCCCAAGGAGGTAAGAGAGAAGGCCGACATCCGAACAGGCGATAAGTTAGCGCTTGTCAGCTGGGAAAAGGACGGAAAAGTGTGCTGCTTTACTTTGATTAAGGCGGATGAATTCGGAGACATGGTGAAGGGGCTGCTGGGCCCCATGATGAAGGAAGTGATGGGAAGCGATGCTACCAAATAATATGGAGGTGACCGAAAATGGACAAGGAAGAAATAAGAAAAGTCGTAAGAGAGGGCTACGGCAAAATTGCGAAGCAAGACAGCCCGTGTTGTCCTCCTGCGAAATCGTGTTGTGGGAGCA
>CAYGWV010000092.1:0-20485 GCA_964353925.1 uncultured Syntrophaceae bacterium
CATAATTGAGAAGACATATTCTGCTGGAAATCTCCCCTAACCCCTCTTTGCCAAAGAGGGGAATTCCTCCCTTTTGCCTCCGGCCCAAGAGGGCCTCTGGCCCGGAGGGTAAAGGGAGGGGAGGAGGGATTTAGTCTCTAATGTCCAGACAATTATGGACTGACTAGTAAGATTAAGTTTCCTAACAAAAACACCTTGCCCTTTGGAGAACAGGCTCCGGCTCAATCTTAATATTCTTTTCAAAATTTAAATCCCCCCACCTAATGACCGCATGGCGCAGAGAGCATAGGGCATAGCGTAAATTAACTGCCGTAAAACGTGAGGCGCAAGGCGAAAAACAAAAAAGCCCATTCTTTTTGAGAATAGGCTTTATACTTACCTGAATTGTTTTGAGAGACCACCCCTCGCCCCCACGCTCTCCCTCAAGAGGAGAGTGAAAAAGGAATTCAAGGATGCTCTAATCTATCAAAAATAGAATGAAAGATCAAATATCCTTTTGGTTTTTCGGGGTGGCGAATACGAATTTTATTCTCTGTGATGACGACAAAACAAACCTTCCATCGTTCTACATCTTCACCTTGAAAGAGACTCTTGACCCGTCTTACAAGAGCTTCTCTACCGGGAGCGCGAAGACGTACTGCCTGACTGCGTCTTGGAAGGTCTGGTTCGGATCACATGCCCCTGCTCATAAATGATCAAAGGGGTATGTGTCCTCTCTGCTATTTTCCTGGCCTGTTTCGCAGCGCGCCGCAAGGCAGTACCAACTTTGGACAAGTCTTCGTCGAGTACTCGTTTCATAGCTGCCTTCATTGCTTGCCTCCTGCATCCAGCAATACTGGCTTTTTGCCCGAGTTATCGTAAAGCACCCAGGCATCAACTAAGTCCTTATACACCTCTTGAAAGTTTTTCCACCCCATTTGATAGCGTCTGCGGATAATGTCCTCCGGTATGTGATGCCCACCCTGCTTGACCCGCACACGGACGCGCTCGATAGCTATTGCTACATCCAGTAGGTACAGGAAAACCATTTTGACACGGTATCCCATATGTTGCCATCGTGGGATCTCCCTGACATAGCGACGACCACTAAGTGTTGTCTCGAATGCAAAATTCTCCCCTCGCCTCACGTGGGATGCGATTTCTTGCAGCATCAGACGTCCGGCCCGGATATCCGCCGCTCCCGGTGCAAAGGGTGATAGTCCCGCAGCGATTAGGTCAGCGTTAACGAATATCGGACATTCCGCCTCTCGAGGCAAAAATTCCTGCGCAAAGGTCGTTTTTCCCGCGCCATTTGGTCCAGCAATGATGAAACAGACTGGTTGCTTACGTTCCATACACTGTTTTGTCTGAGCTTTCGGCGAAGCTTTCTCCCCTCCCTGCCGCAGGCAGGGACGGTGACGTTTGAAATTTCATTATGAAAAATTCAAATTTCGATGATGTTGAATTGGTCTTGGTGGAATCCGGCCTTGCCCTTAATGATAATCTTTTTCCTCAGTTTTTTCTCCAACTCATCCACGCCGGCCCTCTCGTCTTCGTAAAGAAGATCGGCGATCTCCGGATTAGCTTCGACCATGATGTTATGGCCTCCCAATTCAGTGGAAGTTCTTTCGATCTCTCGGAAGATGTCGTAACAGACGGTCGTCTTCGATTTCACCAGCCCCGCTCCCTCACAATAGGGACAGGCCTCCCCCAGGATCCGTGAGATGTTCTCCCGCGTCCGCTTCCGGGTCATCTCCACGAGGCCCAGTTCCGAGATTTGAAAGATATTCGTTTTCTGACGATCTTTCTTCAGAGCTTCTTCGAAAGCCTGATAAACCTTTTCCCGATCTCCCTCTCTTTCCATATCGATAAAGTCGATGATGATAATCCCTCCAATATTCCTTAATCTCAACTGGTAGGCAATCTCTTTGGCTGCCTCCAAGTTGGTTTTAAGGATCGTATCCGCTAAATTCCTCTTTCCCACGTATCTCCCTGTATTGACATCAATGGGAACCAGGGCTTCGCTCATATCGATGACGATATACCCCCCGGATTTCAGCCAAACCTTACCGCCCAGGATCTTATCAATCTCCACCTCAATCCCGTAGGCGTCAAAGATCGGCTCTTTTTTCTCGTAGAGGATCATCTCGTATTTTTGCTTCGGCATATAGGTGTTGATGAAGGAAAGAATGTTGTCATATTCTTCTTTAGAATCGATGACGATTCGGTTGACCTGGGGGGAAAGGATATCTCGAATGACCCGGAGGACCATGGTCAGGTCACTGTGGATCAGGGAGGGGGCTCCGGAATTTTCTTTTTTCTTCTGAATGTTATTCCAGAGATGAAGAAGGAATTCCATATCCGTTCGAATGTCATTCGCCTCTGCCCCCTCACTGGCTGTCCGCACGATGAACCCGCCGGTAGGAGGTTTCACCGATTGGACAATCTCCCTCAGTCTCTTCCGTTCCTTTTCATCCTTGATCCTTCTCGAAACCCCGATATGTTCCACCAGGGGCATGTAGACAAGATACCTGCCGGGCATTGTGGTGTGAGAGGTGATTCGGGTCCCCTTCGTGCCGAGGGGCTCTTTGGAAACCTGAACCAATATCTCCTGGCCTTCGGAGAGGAGGTCTTCAATCTGCGAGGAAGGGCTGTTGAAATAGGCGGGCATCTCTTCCCCTTGAAAGCCCATTTCCTCATAATCTTCGATCCCTCCATGGACATCCGAGACATACAGGAAAGCGGCTTTTTCCAATCCGATGTCAACAAAAGCGGCCTGCATCCCCGGCAAGACCTTCACCACTTTCCCTTTGTAGATGTTCCCCATGATCCCCCGGCCCTTCGTGCGCTCGATATAAAGTTCGGCAAGGACCCGATCCTCCAGCAGGGCTACCCTATTCTCCTGTTGCGTTACGTTAATGATTAGCTCATTCGCCATAATTGCTCCCTCGAATTAAATCCCAATAACCAAATCTCAGATTACGAGTAAAATCCAATTACCCAATGACCAATATCCGAAACGCCCCTCACCGCGCCGTCGCCAAAGCGGCTATGGCGCGTCGGCGACCTTCCCCTCTCCCCCAAGAGACTGTGTCGTAAAAGGGGAAAAGTGAAAAATGTCAAGCCGAACTTGTTTCAGCATCTAAAAGAATCAAACACTTACGAGACCCTGAAATGAATTCAGGGTGACAAAACAGTAATTGCGACACACTCTCCAAGGGGAGAGGGATGTAGGTTTGCGGTTTTCATTCCAATTTGATGACCTTACATTGGGTAAGAGGCTCCCGGTCCAAATCCAATACGGCCCCAACAACCTCAATCGGTTTTGCCGTTCTTCCCGTTGCCTTTCGAAGGACCAGTTCCACTCCCCATTGAGACGCTTCGCCTGGGATCCCTTCTTTCTCCTTAACTTCCATCTTTTCGATCAAGGGCCGAATATTCACACTCCTCTCCTTTCCGTCTCTTTCCTGATTAATGAAGAATTCTCTCTCATCCAGAGCCTTTTTGATCTTTAGGACGGCCTCCTCTTTTGAAAGGAGATGATCCAGAGGGATCCAATAGACGGACGGATGGGATAAGGAGGATAGATGGAAAAAAAACGGAACCTCCTCGGCCTCCATGATCTCAACCCCCGGCGGCAGAGTTTGGTTTAGCTTCTCCAGGACTTCAGGAGGAGTGATCTTCCCCTCACACTCGATATCGACGACCTCCATCAAACTCTCCATTCCAACCGGGAGGGCAGTGGCGAAGATGATCCGGGGCATCGGGTGAAATCCCTCAGAAAAACAGAGGGGAAGGTCCGCCCTCTTGGATGCGCGAAAGAAGAGATGCGCCAGTTCTAAATGGCTTAGAAACCGCATTTCTCCGACCTTTCTGAATTTCAGCCGAATCTTTTTCTTCATCCCTTTCTTTCGGATCTCTTTTCTGGCTATTCTTCCCGGGGTCTTGATTTCTGCCGGATCGCTTTCTTTAATCGTGATTGTCTTTCCGTCACAAACCCCGCACCGATGACAATTCTCTTTGACACAAGGGGGGCTGATTTTCTCTTCAAGGCCTCTCTGATATTCCTCCCAAAGAAATTGTGGATCTGTCCCTGTATCGATAAAGGACCATGGGGGGATAGTCTCGAATTTTCTCTTTCGGGTGTGGAGGTCCATCTCCAGACCTGCCTTCTCAACCGCCTCTTTCCACAGCGGGAAACGAAATTGATCGCTCCAACCATCGAAGCGGCATCCCAGCCGAAAGGCCTCCACCAAGACCCGGGAAAGATTTCGATCGCCCACTGAGAAAACTCCCTCTAAGAAACTGATATGGGGATCCTGCCACTTAAAACGGAGATGGTTCCTCTTTACCCCATCTCTCATCAAACGGAGTTTTTCCTTCATCTCCTCTAAGGGGATTTGGGATTCCCATTGGAAAGGCGTGTGGGGTTTGGGCACGAAAGTAGAGACACTGACGCTGATATTGGGATGGATCTTCTGCCTCTCTCCCAGGGAAGCGATCTTTTTGGTCAGATCAAAGATTCCTCTTAAGTCTTCCTCTTTTTCTGTCGGAAGCCCCATCATGAAATAGAGTTTGACGTTCTTCCAGCCTTTTGAAAAAAGATCCGACAGGCCTTGAAAAAAGACCCCTTCCTCCAGCTCCTTATTGATGACCTTTCGAAGACGTTCCGTTCCGGCCTCGGGTGCTATCGTAAATCCGGTTCTTCTGACCCGTTTCACCTCCTCCGCCAGATGGCCCACCACACTCTCAATCCTTAAAGAGGGAAAAGAAACGGCCACCTTCTTCGTTTCGTATCGATCCATGAGATCAGAGAGAAGAGGCCCGATGGAAGAGTAGTCGCCGGCGCTCAGAGAGAGTAAAGAGATCTCTTCGTAACCCGTCCGCCTGAGCGAAGCATCGAGAATCTCATGAATCATCTCTGGATCTCTCTCGCGGTAAGGCCGATGGATGAATCCTGCCTCGCAGAAACGGCATCCCCTTTTGCACCCCCTTGCAATCTCGATATTGAGGCGGTCATGAATTACCTTCATGTAAGGGACGATCGGGCAGGAGGGGAAAAAGGCTTGATTGAGGTCAGAAACAATTCTTTTACGAATCGTTTGCCCTTCTGTGTGTAAACTGGGGACATAGACTCCTTCCAGTCGAGAGAGGGATTTCAAAAAATCTTCTCTCTTTGCCCCGGCCTCTTTCAATTGAAGTGCGATATCGCAGATCTCCGAGACCACTTCCTCACCATCTCCGACGACCAGGGCATCAAAAAAATCAGCGACGGGCGCCGGGTTGAAGGTTAGAGGCCCCCCGGCGATGATGAGAGGGAACCCGTCATCTCTGTCTTTCGAGAGGAGAGGAATGTCGGAGAGGTCGAGCATATTGAGGACATTGGTGAAGCAGAGTTCATACTGGAGAGAGAACCCCACGATATCGAATCGATTAAGGGGGATCGAGGATTCGAGGGAGGAAAGTGGAATCCTTTTATCCCTTAAGACCTTCTCCATATCACCCCAGGGGGCAAAAGCCCTTTCGCAGGCGACCCCTTTTATTCCATTAAGGATGTGATAGAGAATCTGAATTCCGAGGTGAGACATTCCCACTTCATAGACGTCCGGAAAGGCAAGACAGAATTTCAACTTGACCTCGGCAGGATCCTTTCTGATCGAATGGATCTCTCGACCCAGATACCTGACCGGTTTTGAAACAAGGGAAAGAAATTCTTTCAATCCGTCACCATCCAAGCTAAAAAATCTCCGCTCCCGAAAAAATCCAGGTTCCCCATTGAGGCTATGTCGTAATCCCCTTTCTGTCATTGCGAGCGGCCCCGCCTTAGCGGGAGAGCGTGGCAATCTCTTTGGTTTCAATACCTTGTGAGATTGCTACGGCCGTTTCTCTCTCGCAATGACATTGCGGCACAGTCTCATTGGAGAGAGGGCTGCGTGAGGGGAAAAGGTTAGGAATCAAGGGAGGATCCCCACTATCATCTAACCCCTTTATTTTATTAAAAATACTATAACTTAAACCCATTGTCAATTTTGGAAGAAAGTAAATCCCCCTTTTCTAAAGGGGGATGAAGAGGGATTGAGGTGGGGGACGAAATTGGGTAAATAATAGCTTCCAGATTAAAGTGATAAGAAGATGAAGTATTATTTACATTTAGGCGATGTGAGTTCTTAGGCTGACTGAGAGAGGTTTTTCTTTAAGGGCACTTACTTTTAAGATAGAAAACCCGACGATATTTCCCTCCTCATCAACTTTTTCCATCACGGCATCATTCTCTGTTTCCCTGAAGTGACCGGCTTTTCGTTCAAAAATAACCTCAAGATAATCTCCTTCTTTGTCATACCAAATTTTTATTTCCTTTCCCATAATAGCTCACCTCGCTTTACTGAGTCCGTGAAATAGGTTGTTATAATAAACAAATTATTGGTTAATCCCTTGACTACAACACATAAAAACTTCTTTGTAACAGGTGTAACATTGTAATATTTGTAAAATAGCTCAACCTCTGGATCTGTTCGAGACCGGATAACCTTATCAGGATTCAATAAAGTTTCCCGTAATTTGTCAATTTGACCGGACATTTCTGGATGGTCATTCTCGATATGCTCCTCCCGTTCATCTGTTAATCGAATTTGTCGGCCATGGATATCTTTAAACCATTTCATTCAGAATAATGATACCATATTCTTCCTTTTCTCAACAGTTCAAAATTATTGGAATAACGAAATCAAAACAATGTAGTTGACACACCAGCAGGAGCTTGCTAAATTTTTTAAATCATCATTCTCCACAAAAGATGGCATAACAAAGCTCAAATGAATCTGGCGAATCAATTTATTTTATCTGCCATTGAACTTCTTCCGAAACCTCTGGTGAAGCGGTTTGCTATGCGTTACATCGCCGGCGAAGAACTCGATGATGCCGTCCGTGTTGTAAAAGGTATCCATTCGAAACAGATGATGGGAACGATGGATGTCCTGGGCGAAAATGTCTCGACACGGGAGGAATCTCTGGCGGCTGTCGGAGAGTGCGAAAAAGTTCTTCATTCGATCAATAAACATCATCTCGGCGCAAATCTCTCTATTAAACTCACTCAATTCGGACTGAAGATCGATGAGGAATTCTGCCATTCAAATGTCAAGCGTCTGCTCGGGATCGCCTCCGGGGTCAACAATTTTATACGGATCGATATGGAAGATTCATCCACGACGGGCGAAACCTTGGAATTATACGGAAGGCTGCGCTCCGAGGGGTTTGAAAACTTGGGAGTGGTCATCCAGGCAAACATGCGGCGAAGTGAGGAGGATGTCCGGAAATTGGTCTCTATGAAGTCAAATATCAGGCTTTGTAAAGGAGCTTACGTTGAGCCAGAAGCGATCGCATTGAAAGGAAAAGAGGAAATCCGTCTTAATTATCTAAAGCTCTTAAAAATGCTTCTCAAAGGAAAGTGCTATGTCGGCATTGCAACCCATGATGATTTTCTGATCGGCGACGCTTATCAAACGATTCAGGAGATGAATCTCCAAGAATCCGACTATGAGTTTCAGATGTTGCACGGTGTGAGAATGAAACTTCGCGATAAGATCGTCACGGATGGACACCGGCTGCGTGTTTACGTTCCTTTTGGGCGATCCTGGTATGCCTACTCCATTCGGCGATTCAAAGAAAATCCTCAGATGGTTGGCTATGTCATCCGTGCACTCTTTTTTCCGGAATAGGGATGGGCTGATCAACATCCCTGTTTCAGTAATATCGTTTTACTCATTTCTGGGAGCAGCGCCCTGAGGAAAGGTGGTTGTGGAGATGAAGCTTTGGGAAGAAATTGAGGCCGCACAGAATAAGATTCAAAAGATCATCCTTCGGACCCCAATGATCTATTCAGATACCTTTTCAAAACTGACCGGGAAAGAGGTCTTTCTCAAACTGGAAAATCTCCAGAAGACCGGCTCTTTCAAAATCAGAGGGGCCACCTATAAATTGTCCCAGCTCACTCCTTCGATGAAAAAAAAGGGAGTGGTGACTGCCTCCGCAGGCAACCATGCCCAGGGGGTTGCACTGGCTTCTTCCATCTTAGGGATCCATTCGACCATTGTCATGCCCGAGGGAGTTTCTCTTGCCAAACAGATGGCCACGCAGGCCTATGGCGGAGAGATCGTTCTCTTTGGTCAAAATACGGATGAGGCCCTTCGTTATGCCAGGAAGCTATCAGAGGATGGCAGACTCTTCATCCACCCTTTTGACGACGAACAGGTGATCGCCGGCCAGGGAACGATCGGGCTCGAAATTCTGGAGGAAGTCCCCGGAGTAGAGGCGATCATCGTCCCAATGGGAGGCGGGGGGTTGATCTCAGGAATTGCTGCGATTGTAAAAAAGAGAAGACCTGGCGTGAAGATGATCGGCGTTCAGTCTATTCATGCCCCTTCTGCCTTTTATTCCTTCAAGAGAAAAAAGATCGTGGAGGTGAAGGTAATGCCCACCTTGGCCGATGGGATTGCTATTCAAAGGGTAGGAGAAATCACCTTCCCTATGATCGAAAAGGGAGTGGATGAGATTGTCACCGTTGAAGAGGATGAGATCGCCTCGGCGATCCTCTTATTGATGGAGAGGAAACGTATCGTGGCAGAGGGTGCAGGGGCCGCTCCGTTGGCTGCGCTCCTGTCGAAAAGATTGAAGACCCGGTTGAAGAAGATCATCCTGGTCATCAGCGGAGGCAACATTGATTTTCACCTCCTCGACCGGATCATCGAGAAAGGCCTTGCACAAACAGGAAGGCTTGTCCGGATGAGTATTCTCTTAAGAGATGTTCCGGGATCTCTGTCCACCCTCACGAATCTGGTCGCCCAACACCGTGCCAACATCCTTCATATCATCCACGAGCGAGCAGCCAAGGATATTCCCATTGGGTTCTCAAAAGTGATATTGGTTTTAGAAACTCGCGGGTCAGACCATATCCGGGAGATTAAAAAAGGAGTTAAAGAGAAGGGGTGCTTTCTCCAAGTGTTGAGTTAGCTTAATCTTTGAGAAAGATGCGCGGACAGGTGGGCTGAAGATGATGAGAGTCGTCATTCCCGCCCCGTATCAAGTACGGGGCAGGCTTATCAAGTCCGGAATGACACAATGTGTAAAGTTTTTTCTGAGACACGACACGAGGGTGATCGTTTTGTAAAGTGTTTGAGGCAACCCTGTCTGCTTCAGCCATTTTTCTCCTGTTTACAAATGTTCTGTTTAATTGTAGGATGGTTTGTAGATCGGGAAGAGAGGAGTGATGCATGCCTGAGGGAGAACATACCTTAGCGGTCTTCATCGATTTTGAGAATCTTGCCCTTGGTTTCAAAGGAAAGAGGGATAGACGATTTGAGATTCAGAAGGTTTTAGAGCGCCTGGTCGAGAAGGGGAAGCTCATTGTGAAGAAGGCCTATGCCGACTGGACCGATTATGCAGAGTATAAAAAGGGTCTTCATGAGGCGGCCATTGAACTGATCGAGATCCCAAAACGCGCGATGACCGGAAAGAACTCCGCAGACATCCGGCTCTGTGTCGACGCTATCGACCTCTGTTATTCAAAAGAACATATCGACACCTTTGTCGTTGTCTCAGGCGACAGCGACTTCTCCCCCCTCGTCTCTAAGTTGAAGGAGAACGGCAAGCGGGTGATCGGGCTCGGGATGAAGGAGTCGAGTTCCAACCTGTTAGTCAATAACTGCGACGAGTTTATCTACTATGAAGACTTGGAACGGCCCCTGGGCATTCCTCCCAAGATCGAGCAGGATCTCCCTGAAAAGAAGAAAGAGGCTTTTCAACTCCTGGTGGATTCGGTCGTGGCCCTCGTTCGTGAGAACAAGGAGGTGCTCTGGTCCTCTATGGTAAAAGAAACGATGAAGCGAAAGAAACCTTCTTTCAATGAATCCTACCATGGCTACCGCACCTTCAGTGACCTCCTTGAAGATGCTGAGAAAGCAGGGATCATTCAGCTCAGGACCGATACCCGGAGCGGGACCTATGTCATCGTCGGATTCGGGAAGGACCAGAAAAAGGAGGCTGCAGAAGAAATGAAGGAGCCAAAAGAGCAGAAGGAACGGAAAACCCCGAAGCCCCGCTGGCGCTCACGCCCGAGGAAGCAAAAACCAATGACACCTTTGGCCCCACCTGAGCCTCCGGATGTTCCTAATGCTCCGGAAACAGAACCGATCGTTTAATCTATGGAGTTTCGGTCTAAGCTTCGTTTTTTCATTTTCATCCTTACCTTTTTTATTTTGATCCCTGTACCCGGTCCGTCATTCGCTCAACAGGACCTCGGCGGTCCCGTGAGCGAGCCGATCATCTGGGGTGCTTATGCCGGCCCGGGGAAAACAGGAATTCTCGACACGATTTACCTCTCCTTTAGTCAGTACAATGCCCCCCTTTTCCTTCTTGCTGTCAATCCGGACACAGGCCAGATGCGACAATTCAACGGTCCTTTGTCTTCCGAAATGGGTTCCTGGGGATTTACCGTCGACCATGAGAACAGGATCTATCTCGGTAGTTACTATAACGCTCAGCTCCTGCGCTTCGATCCAAAAACCGAAAAATGGGAGGATCTTGGGCGTCCTGCAGGTGGGAAAGAATCTTTTATCTGTGCACTTACCACCGCACCCGACGGAAAGATCTGGGGAGGGACTTATCCTTCGGCTAAGCTTTTCTCTTATGATCCAAAGACCGGAGTGACTGAAAATTTCGATCGAATGGACCCGGATCAGTTTTACTGTTACCCTACTGCAGGCCAAGACGGTTTGATCTACTGTGCCATCCAGTTTGAGAAGATGGACATTGTTGTCTTCGATCCGGAGAATAAAACCAGGACTTCCCTGATTCTGCGGGAAAGCCGAAAACCCGGACGTGTGACATTGGTCAAGGGAAAAGACGGCAGGATTTACTCGAAGCTCTCCACTTCTGACCAATGGTTTCTTATCGAGGAGGGAAAAAGGCTTGCCGAGGTCTCCCCCTCCAGCGTTCCATTTGTCCCCAAGGCCCTCCCCGACGGCCGAGTTTTTTCCTTCATCGAAAACAATATCCTCAGAATCGAGAATCCTTTGACCAAGGAGAGGAAGGAGATTCCTCTCCAGTATGAAGCCGCAGGCGCCTATATCTTTGTCGTCGGCACGGGACCCGACGGCAAAATTTACGGGAGCAGTATGCTTCCCCTCCGGCTCTTCGTCTTTGATCCCCACAATCACTCCCTTACCAATCTTGGCAAGGCCTCTGTTGCCACTGGTGAGGTTTATTCCATGGGGTCCCTCGACGGTAAACTCTATCTGTGCTCCTACCCCGAGGCCAGACTGTCTGTCTACGATCCGAGCAAACCGTTAAGGTTTGGCGACGGCGAGGATGCCAATCCGAGAGACTTGGGACCCATGGGAGAAGAACTCTATCGCCCCAGGGCGATGATCGCTGGCCCTCACGGGAAGGTGTTTATCGGGGGGTACCCTGATTACGGCCTTCTGGGCGGCGCGATCGGTGTCTATGATCCGAAGAAAAATGAAAAGAGAGTCTATCGCCACATCATCCAGAATCAGAGCATCGCCTCCCTCGCCTATATTGAGAAGTCCGATCTGATTGCAGGAGGAGGTTCCATCTTGGGGGGCACTGGGACGCATGCCGTCGAAAAAGAGGCTAGGCTCATGCTTTGGGATCCGAAAGAGGAAAAAAAGATATTTGAAATCGCTCCGGTTCCCGAAGCGAAAACAATCCTCTCCCTCGCCGTGACGGTAGAGGGGTTGCTTTATGGAATCACGAACAATGGGAAGGTCTTCGTCTTCGATCCGGAGAAGAAAGAGATCCGTAAGATTTTTGACCTGGGATTTAAAGAACCAAGAGAAATCTCCCTGCAGCTTGGACCGGACTTGAGGCTTTATGGGCTTGCAAAGGAGGCAATCTTTTTTATCGATCCCAGAAGCGATCAGGTCTCTCTTGTAACGAAACCTCCTGTCCCAATTCATTCTGGCATGGCGATGCTGGGTCGAAAAATCTATTTTGGGTCAGGTGCAAATCTTTATGAGTTTGAGATTCCTTTGGAGCCAAGTAAGCCGGTTGAGTGATATCTTCCACCGTCGCAAAGTTTCTGCCCCCACGCGTAGTATGGCCTTACCTTTCAAAAGCGGGCGGCTCCGTGACCAAAACCACTCCCACCGCCCCATCCTTGACGGGATCCGGAAAAATCTTTCCCACCCATAGAAGATGAGCCGGAATGCCTGCCCCCGGCCTGAGGAGAAGGGCTAAAAGACCTTTGACTACCCTGTGAATGAGGACTGAAGGATCGGGTTTCGCCTGCAAAGGGTCTTTGAATATTCATCCCATTTTGTCTGCTCGTGCTTTCCGGTCGGCCGAAATTCCTGTCCCTCATCCCCTGAGAGCCAGTTTCACCAGGAATTCTGCTCATCCTTCGGTCAACGGCGGGTGGTCTGCGATCATTACCATTTCGGCCACTGAAACCCGAGGGTCTACTTTCTTTGTTATAAACTTGCTTTCCATTGCCGCGGCCAGGCCTCGAGTAAGCAGGGTTTGTATCGTTAGGTTCCCTGCCCGACATGGGCACGGAAGTACTGCCCGAACCTACCCGCCCACGGCTGCGCTCGAAGATTGACCGAGCACCCTTCCTGGCCTCAGTAGAATCAAATCCCCTCATAGGAGGGGTACTCCTGCCTCCAAAATTCCTTGGGGCGTATCTTCTTGCAGGATTAACTGCGAAGATCCTTCCGGTTCCGGGGTCTCTCATGTGATTGGTGATGATACGGGCATGCCCATTTCTATGAAACCCTCTGTGGAAATCATGGAGAATAAAGAATCCCGGGAAGTAAAATCCGGAGCACCAGAATGGGCCGGGGATCCAGGCGTACATGTAATAATAATCCCAGGGCGGGGGATAATAGGTCACTACTGGAGGGCCTTCGGTATAGTAATAAGTATCGATTGCGGAAGGGGTCGTGTACTGAGGAGTTGTCGGCGGTGGGCTCTCAGTGTATTCATCCGGCCCCTCAGCAATGATAGGTAATTCATGTTCTACCGCAGCCGTCCGCAATGCCTTTAAAGCTTCATTCTTTCCAAGGGCCAATTTTTGGCCGTCTGCAGCTTCACCGACGGCTTTCTCCAATTCCCCGATAATGTCAGGCGTCATGGGATAATCGGCAATCCATCCGTTTTTGGGCGTGATACCGACTGAAGCCAACATGCTCTCAGCTTCTGCTTCACTCCTGGCCTTTCCTATTTTAAGCGCCTCAGCCAACTTGATAGCAAAATCTCCCTCACGGACCAGGGTCTGCGCAATGGGAGGGGGTTGCTTTGCCGTCTCCTGTGACGGAGCACTAACGATTGTCTTTCCAGAAGGAGCTTGGGAGGGAGTGGAGGGTCCCATTCTGGCAGTATTTAATTCTTCAACCTTATTGCGATAATCACGAGGGATTCTGCTATAGTCGTCTGCAAAGTTTACCACACCGTTCTTGTCAACCCATTTGTAAACCGTCGCCGATGCAGAAGAAGCGAAAATAAGTATGAATATGAATAAAATAAAAGGATGTTTCTTCATCTTTTTCTCTCCGTTTTCGTTCAAAAATGAAATTGACCTCCTCGATGTATTCACCTATTTGTAAAAACTCCTGAATTTGTCAAGACGTCCGGCTTTACCGGCCTTATCTGTTCACCGATGAACCCATTCGATAGGACTTTACTTTTATTAGACGTATGACCCAGACCTTTTATTCAAGATTCTTAATACCTCTTCGAGCAATTACTGGTCAACAAGCTGTCTCCCATTTGTAAGGGGTTGATTACAGGATGATTTTCTTAAATCCTTTCAGTCTTTCCTCTTGTTCTCTGAGCAAATCGTGAGCCTCTTCAATGGAGATGGGTATAAATCGAACTTGATCCCCGGGCTTGAGTTGCGCCACCCTGGGTAAATCCGTAGAGATGATCGTGGCAATCTTTGTATAACCTCCGGTGACCAGCTCCGTTAAAATGATAATGGGTTTCCCGTCGCCAGGAACCTGAATCGCGCCTGCAATCAAGCCCTCTGAGATGATCGATTCCTCCACATCGGGTCGTCTTTCGATCTTGGGTCCTTCCAACCGAACTCCCATTCGATCGCACTGGGGAGTGACATGATAGGGTGAGGAACAAAATGTTTGGAACCCCTCTTCTGTGAAGTGGTCATCTTGAGGTCCTGGAATGACCCGGAGAGGCACCTCCTTCTCCGGAGAAGAAATCCAATCGATTGGAAACTGAAGACCCAACTTACTAAGAGAAGAGGAGATATCAAGAGTATAAAGAATATCTCCCTTTCTCAATTTCCTCCCCTCCAAACCACCAAAATTCCCTGAAAGATAGGTTGAAGAGCTCCCCATGATTCTTGGAACAACGAATCCTCCACTCACAGCCAGGTAGGCACGGCAACCTGCTCGTACCTTTTTGAAGCGGATCACATCGCCCTCCACCAGAAGATGGGTTTTCCACATCGCCAGGGGTTCCTCGTTTAATGTAGGGGAGAGATCTCCACCCGTGATGGAAATGACGACTTCCTTCAGGGCCATTATTTTCAGGCCCATGAGTGTGGTCTCGAGGCAAGCCTCCTCTTCTCCGTTTCCGACCAATAGGTTGCCAGCTCTGAACGAAAAGGTATCCAGGGCTCCAGAGGAGGGGACTCCGAACTGACTAAAACCATAGCGGCCCAGATCCTGAATCGTGGTCAGAATGCCAGGCTCCAAGACTTCAAAGGCCTCAAGTTTTCGCAACTCTTAAACTCCTTTAAGCGATATCCCCTCTTCCTCGAGGGACTGTGTCACAATAGCGGAAATGGTGAAAAATGTCATGCTTGTTTCAGCATCTAATGGAATCAATAACTTACGAGACCCTGAAACGAGTTCAGGGTGACAAAAAATGAATTACGACACGGTCTCATGGGGAGGGGAGATGAACCGTGAGGTTATCTCCTGTGTTCGCCATTCCTTAAACTCTTTCTCACCGATGGGATAGAATTGGACAAAGTCTCCCATTTGAAGCAGGGCCGGAGGATCTTTCCCAGGATCGAACAGCTCCACCGGGGTCCGGCCGAGAATCTGCCACCCTCCCGGGCTCTCCATGGAATAAATCCCCGTCTGTCTCTGCGCAATGGCCACAGAACCTTTAGAAACGGATAGCCTGGGTGTTTTAAGTCGCGGGGTCACTAATGCCTGAGGAAGTTCTCCCATGTAAGGATATCCGGGCATAAAACCGATCATATAGATCAGATAAGGGTTGCTGCAATGGAGTTGAATCACCTCTTCAGGAGAGATCTGGTGATACTTCGCCACCTCCTCTAGGTCAGGGCCATAGACCCCGCCATAGACCACCGGAATACGTGTTAATTTGGGCTCTGGATGAGGCGTCTGTTGAAGCCCTTCTTCTATCTGGATTAATCTTTTTCTTAGGCCCTGGACGGGGAGAATCACTGGATTGTAAATGATGAGTAATGACCGGTAGGTCGGAACTGTTTCAACGATCCCTTCAATGGCCTCGGCCTGAACGGCCAAAGCCATTCTTCTCACCTTCTCATTGATCTCACGGCTGATTCCGTCTCCGAACTCAAGGAGAAGACCTCGATCGCCCATCAGATAAGAAATCGTTCTACGATAGAGACCCATTTCCGATCAAAATAGTTCGAAGCAATGAGTTCGCCTGCCCGCACGAAGTCCCGCCTTGCGGGACGAAGGCAGGGTGTTCGGAGTATTAAGACTTGGGGCTCCGAACTCTGAACCCCGAACTCCGAACTTCAGTTATTCCTTCAGACAAACCGTTTCATCGGCGTGACGACCACGTCAGCGTCCTTTAATTCCTGTCGAATCCTCTTCACCATGTCAACGGCAGCAGGATTATCGCCGTGGACACAGAGCGTATCTGCCTTGAGTTGAATCTCTGTCCCATCCAAGGCGACCACCTTTCCCTCCAGGGCCATCTTCAGTCCCCTCTTGGCAACGATCTCATGATCATGAATCACCGCCCCTTTCTCTCTTCGAGAGACCAAAGAACCGTCTTTGTTATAGGCTCGATCTGGAAAGGCTTCAAACGCAATACGGATACCATGACGTTTTCCAATATCGAGGAGAGATTCTCTTTTTGAAGAGGCCAGGACGACCAGAATGATATCTCGATCCACCTTCGCCACGGCTTCTGCCATCGCCTCCCATATCCTGGAATTTGCGACAGCCATATTATAGAGACCTCCGTGGGCCTTCACATGCTGAAGTTTCAGCCCCTGTGATTGGGCAAAGCCCATCAGAGCTCCTGTTTGATAGATGACGTAGTCCTGAATCTCCTCAAGGGTGGCATCGACATTTCTTCGTCCAAATCCCAAAAGATCAGGAAATCCCGGGTGGGCCCCCACCTCCACGCCATGTTGCTTGGCCAAGGCCACTGTCTTTCGCATCACACCGGGATCGCCAGCGTGGAATCCACAGGCAATGTTGGCTGAGGTGATGTGAGGGATGACCCCTTCGTCAAGTCCCAGCTCGTAGACGCCGAAACTTTCCCCAACATCAGAGTTCATGTCTATCTGGATTTTTTTTGCCATTTTCCCCCTCCGATGGCTTTACATGGTGATATCCATAAGAAAAGTCTTGACAAATATTAATTTAAAAGAGATAAATAAATCAATAGCATAAAAAGGGAACGGAGGTGGTAAAAATATGGCGTGCGGGATGAAACATCCTAAAGCGAAGAAGGCGACGAAGAAGGCTAAACCGAAGAAAAAGAAGTAAGTGAAGGCATATCCGAGGGGTAGAAAAAAATTTATATTTTTTGCTTGACATAGAAACGGATTTTTGTTATCCGTTTTCGGTATACGATGTTTTTTGCTGCAATTTTTTGAAAGATGACGAAAGGAGGTGAACACTAATGAGGAAATGGGTGAGCATCTTTATGGTATTGGCGATTTTAGCGGTGTTTTCTTTCGGGTGTGCCAACGTTCAGAAAGACGCGAAGATTAAATGCCCCAAGTGTGGTGCTGTCTTCACGGTCGATGAGGGCTTGAGAGAATTCGAGACGAAAGGCTACTAATCACACCCCGTTAAAGAAGATCAACTGTCCTCTGGAGGAAAGAAAAAGAAATAAAAAGGGAAGAGGTCGACTCTTCCCTTTTTATTTTGGAATCACACCCTCCCGTCCCTTCACCCATGCCGTTGCCAAAGGTACCTGCTTGCACGAAGTGTTTCGGCCAAGGCGCCCACCCTATGGCGCGCCGGCGATTTTTCCTCTTCTCCATTCACCCTGGCAGACCTACCGCAGAGAGATGGCCTTGGGCAAGAGGGGGAAAGAGAATTCCACGGAAGGCTTTTCCCTGGTGAGGACAGCTGAGAAGAGGGTTCCCCAAAAATATCTCGGGATCAGCTGGGAGAGCTCGAGGATGATTTCATCGGCCCGCTCTCTTCCCACTTCACCCAATACATCTATGGGGATGAAGATATTTTTCGTTTTCTCCGTCGCTTTGTCTTTCTCACACTGACGCCATACCCAATTTCGCGTCAGCACCTCTCGATCATCACAATAGACCAGTTCTCCCTTTGGCACAACCCCTGTCTCCCCGCCGCCCATAGGAGTGAAAGGCTCCCCTCCTTCTGTAAACCGCAGATGAATATTTCCCTCAAGGGTATCCAGATCATGGCCTCCCATCGGGACTAGAAATCTTAAGGAGACACTGTTATAGAGATCCACAAGGGGGTTAATCTTCGGAAAAGGATCTCCCTTCAAAACCCTTCTTGCCATGGATTCAATGGAGCTTTGAAATTTACTTCCTGAAATACCCAACTTGGAGAAGGCAGCTCTCCACGGTTTGATCCTTGGATGGTCCTGGGCTTTGTCACCGATGAAGTTTTTTCTCATCTCCTCGACAGCCTGGGTGAGAAGGCCATCAATCTCTTTGGACGGACGGGTATTGTCCACATCCTTTGCCACCGCCATCCCAATGGTGAGATCAGGCAGGATATCGAATAACTCTTTCTGGATAGAGAATAACATCGTTTTCTCCTTGCCAATAGAATGGGGTTTTAATCCCACTAACACTCACACCGCTAAAAGTCAATAAAACCAACACTTGCCTTATTTAAGAACCGAGAAGAGAGGGATCTGGGCGGGTCCCTCGGTGAGGACGAAAAACTGGGGTGAGCAAGCTCCCGGCTCTCCTTGACGGAGGACCCCATTTTCTATATAGTGATTTCAATGAATTTAAAGCCCAACATCGCGGCCCCTTTATGCGGGCAACTTATGTCCGTCTGATGATCATTGGAGTTGGTTGTCAGAAAAAAAGGAACAAAGATGTAACTGCGATTGAGGGGAGGTTGGGAGGAATTTTGACAAAGCAAGGTGTCCTCATGGAAAAAGAGCTAACCTTAAAGAGAATCCAATTTTTGAAGAAGGATTATTCCAGAGGATTTATCGCAGATGTTGGCTATGACGCGGTGAAATATGAAAGAGGCTATCTTGAATCGCATTTGAAAGTGTTGACCCGCCACCGGCAACAGGACAATTACATCCATGCTGGAGTGATCGCCACCATGGCTGACCACACGGCTGGCTATGCCGCCTTCAGCCTGGTTCCAGAGGATCATCGTATTTTGACCATTGAATTTAAGATTAATTTCTTGGACCCTGCTTATGGACACGGGCTAATTTGTAGATCCCGAATTCTCCGTGAAGGAGGACAGATTCTGGTTGGGGAATCTGAAGTCTTTGACCAGAGACCCGATGGAGAAGCTTTGGTGGGAAAGGCAATCGTGACCTTGAGGTCGATCCATCAAACCAAAATCAAACCCGCACCCCATATCAGGGAATGAAAAGATTTCATTGACCCCTGATGGGCATTTTAATAAAAATAGAACCGTCTTTTTTTACTCATGTAGCCTAAGGTGGAAATAAATCGGAGTATCCATAAAGAAGTTGGGCCTGTCAAATTGAACGTGATCATGAGATGGGGAGATGGGGTATTGGGAAGGTCGGATCTCCTTTGGAAAAGAGATTTCTTCAATTGGGATTTTTCTCTCTCAGATATCATCAACGCCAAACACTGTGAAAATCCGCCAATGACTTACCTGATAACAAACAAACTGCGAACAAACATGGCATTGTAGTTAACCACGACTTATATTAGAATTCTTTCGCATCGCTATCCGGAGTTGTGGTCAGGGTACTTTCATCTGCTTTAGGGGGTGAATCATAGAATGTTGTCTCCCGACACGAAAGAAGCTATCCACAGAAGAATCATGCGGATTCCTATTGTGGAAACCCTTCAAATGAAGATCATTTCACTCTCTGATGGATGTTGCGAGACCATGGCACCCAGAAAATTAGGCTACGACGGTGTCTTTGAGTCATTTCATGGTGGTCTGTTGATGACCCTCGCAGACAGCACTGCCTGCTTTGCCATATTCACAAAGACGGGGCCGGATGTGCAACTGACGACCACGGACATGAGCATTCGATTCTTAGCACCCTGCCTGAGCGATGCCTTCGCAAGAGCAGAAGTGATCAAGATTGGCCGTACCCTCTGCCCCGTCGCCGTGAACCTTTTTGATTCCCACAACAAACAGGTGGCCCTTGCTCAAGTGACTTATATGCTCCTCAACAACAAAGGCAACGAGAGGCCATAGGTCCAAAAAAAACTCTTAATAGGAGACAGGAGCGCCTCCTACGCTTGGATTCCTGGCCTGCCCTTTTAATAAGGGACACATCCCAATATTTTGAAAAACGGTCATCGGTAAAGAAGTTCGGCCTGCCACTCGGTAGCATAGCGCAAAGGACATAGAGGGAAATTGGGAATATGATTGGAGGCTATCTTTGTTATGATTAGAGAACTGGGTGAGAAGAAGCCGAAGATTGTTGAGTCTGCGTTTGTGAGTGAGGCGGCTTACGTGGTCGGGGATGTGGAGATCGGGGAGAACTCGAGCATCTGGCCTGGAGCCGTTTTAAGAGCGGATCGATTCCGGATCCAAATAGGATCCAACAGCAACATTCAGGATAACTGCGTTGTTCATGCAGGGTTTTCAGACGTTAATATAGGAAACAATGTGACCATCGGTCACGGCTCAATGATCCACTGCGCCAGAATCGGGAATAATGTATTTATTGGAATGCATGCCGTGCTGGGAAATCAGTCGGAGATCGAGGATTTCTGCATCATCGGTGCCTATTCGATGGTAAAAGATCATTCTAAGGTTCCTATAAATTCTCTCGCTTTAGGAATTCCAGTCCGAATCGTAAGGGCACTCAATAATGAAGAATTGGAGCGGATATCAAACGGAAGCCGCACCTATGTCGAACTCGCAAAAGAATTTAAAAAGTCCGGATTATGAAGTTCACCCCGTTAGAAAGTCCTCTACTTTCTAACGGGGTGAACAGGAAGAACACTTGCTATTTTTACATGATCCCCTCTGTCCATTCCCTCTCAAGATTGAACTATTTCCCATCCGAATTTTACCTGTCTTCGCAGAAATATAATGGGATATTGATGCCAGGA
>CAYGWV010000093.1:0-3764 GCA_964353925.1 uncultured Syntrophaceae bacterium
TCAGAATTTAAGAGAATACCCCGGGAGAGTTTATGAAGGCTCAATGCATTGTATCCAAGAGGCATAGGTAGGGAGCTTTTTTATTTTACCTTCCAAATCAGGTATTTCCATGAGTAAAAAGTTACCGGAGCGTAGGGCGAAGAAACCGGTTAGGCGGTTGAAACAAGGCGGCCAATGAAGCTTTTGGCCTGTCGAAACGGTCCAACTTTTTCCTGTGAGGACAGGGATGACTCAATCATGAGAGAGTTTATTCTTAGATGGAATGAATCTGTTTGTGGGGAATGGACTAACACAAACGCAACCAGCAGATTGTCATTACGAGGAGCTACGCGACGAAGTAATCTCATGGAAGAACGAGATTGCTACGCCTGCGTGTCGTAACGCCTTCCTACGCTCCATCCAAGACAAGCGCTTTGGCGTGCAGGCACGCCCTTTGGACTCCCAATGACAAGTTATTTAATGCCTTTGTTTGAACAGGCGGAAGGGATGGTTTCTTTCACTCAAGAGAGATCCTCCTGCGATAGAAAGAAAAAGACCTGATTAACCCTTGAGGATGTCTTTATTGATGTCGATTTTGGTTTTGGACCGGAGTTGACCGAGCCAATTCTGAAAGGCCTCTTCCTGTTTCTGATAGCTCAGTCGTTTTTCAAGGTTTTTCTTCACGGATTGAAATTTGCCCTGATCCGCAGGCTCATGTCCGGATAACCTTACCACAAAATACCCATCCTTCGTCCGAATCACTTCTTTAGGCACAGGGTTTTTCTCTGTTAGAGAGGCGAGTATTCCCATGAATTCTCTGGCAGGGCCAATCTTGGGAACGACCCCTGCCGTCCGGGTGAAAAAGCCGGTCTCTGTCAAAGGGTAACCTTTTTCTCTTGCCACCTCTCTCATGTTTTTGCCTGTTCGAATCTGATTCAGGAATTCTTCAGCGACCTGACGAGCTTGCGCCTCTGCCTTGATTTCGATGACCTTTCTTCTCACTTCCTCTTTCACCTCATCCTGAGGAGAGACCCGGGAGTCCTTCTTGTTCACCTGCTTCAGGACATAGTAATTGGGCGGGATGTCCACGACGGGAGAAATCTCTCCCACCTTTAAAGAGAAAGCACTGGAGTAAAAGAGAGGATTCTTGCCGATCTCCGGGATCTCGTCGCCTTCCTTGAAGAGGCCCGTGGTCTTGATTGGAACATTCTTTTCTCCTGCATATCCTTCCAAATCACGGCTACGGAAAAGGGAATAGAAAGCGTCGTCCGCTTTTCGGGAGGCTTCTGCTTTGGCCTTTTCTTTCTTTAAGGTTTGAAGGATCTGGGCCTTGACCTCCTCGAAGGGTTTTTGTTTGTCCTCCTTGACCTCCTCTATTTTAAAAATCAGAAACCCGTCTCTTCCTGGTAACACTCCGCTTAACTCGCCCGCTTTCATCGAAAAGAGAATCGATTCAATCTGTTCGCCCAACATCCCTTTTTGAATCCATCCCAAATCGCCTCCTTTAGAGGCATTTTCCGCTTCGGAATGCTGTTTTGCTAAGGAACCAAAATCTTTTGTCTTCTTCGCTTTCTCCAAGATCTCTTCGGCCTTCTTCTTTTTCGTCTCCAATTGATCCGGTGACTCTTGAGGTCCTGCTTTGATCAGGATGTTCCTCACCCTCATCTGTTTGGGTATTTTAAAAGTATCTTTTCGGAGATCATAATACCGTTTGATTTCATCCGGGGAAACCTGGATTTTGCTCTCAAAATCAGAAGGTCGGAAGAGAAGATATTGAATCTGAACAAAAGTGGGGATTCTGAATTCCTCTCGATGCTTCTCATAGTAATCTTTCATCTCAATATCGTTTGCATTGACTTGACTCTTGAAAAAGTCAGGAGCGATCTTCAGGAAGGTGAGGTCGATCCTTTCGTTCTCAAAGAGATAGATATCCAGCACTTCTTCCTCTGAGACCTTCCCTCCGTTCGTTCTAATCAAACTGACTGCCTTTGAAATCAGGAGGTTCTCTCTTTGGCTCTGTTCAAACTCGTCAGGCGTCATTCGGTTTAAACGAAGAAACCTTTCGTAGTTCCTTTTGTCAAATTGACCATTGACCTGAAAAGCCGGGATCGATTCGATGGCTCCCCTCAGTGCTTCATCCGGGATGGAAAGTCCCAGTCTTTTTGCCTCTTGCAGGATGAGGATCTTGTCGATGAGGCCATCTACAATTTTCTCTTTCAGACCGAGCTCTTCGATCATCTTCTCTGAAAAGGACGGGCCCAAAGCGTCTCGATATTGCTTGACGGTGTTCTGAAAAGCATCATTATACTCCCTCCATTCAATGGTGATGCCATTCACTTTAGCGACATAAGTCACTTTTTTTTCCCGGAAAAACGAATATCCTCCCCAGAAGGTGAATGTGACAGCCACCAATACCAATATGCCCTTGAGCATCCATGAAGATGCATGTTCCCTTAATATTCTTAACATGAGCTATCCTCCTCCAAAACCCAATATTAATCAATCCCTCCTAAAAACTCAAGGGGCTATCAGCGATGACGGTGATTCAGACATTAGACTATAGACATCGGACATTAGGCTGAAGAGGAGGAAATGGCCGGAGATGATAGAAAGATCCCCGGGAGATTGGGTGATCGGGGGATTGGGAAGAGAGTGAAGGCAGGAAGCAGTAGATAAAAGGCGGACACGAAACACGGACATGATAAGACGGTTTCAGAACACGGCAAGCGTTAATTTCCGACATAGAAAAGCCTGAGGTCTAAAGTCCGAAGTTCAGTGTCTGAAGGATAGCAGCGATGAACTTCTAAAAAGAATTCTCTTGATTCTTTATGATTTTTGGGTAAAGAATTCATCATGAGAGAGACCCATATTGCCTTTAGGGGGAACCCATGTATGAATTTCTATTAACCAGGGAAGAGAAGGAGTTACAAGAAGAGGTCAGAAGGTTTGTCCGGGAAGAGGTGCCGAGTTCACTCATTCGGGCCATGGATGCCGATCAAGTGAAATATCCGAAGGAGTACATGAAAAGCCTGGCAACACAGAATCTTCTGGGACTTCGCTTCTCCAAAGAATGGGGAGGCAGGGGAATGAAGTGGACGGGGGAGGTGGCGGCCATTGAGGAAATGGGCGTCCTCGGATCGGGAATGAGCTGCCTCTACTCCCTGGTGAGCATCTGCGGCGAGGCGATCCATCATTTTGGGACTCCCGAGCAGAAGGGAAAATATTTGAAACCCACCCTTGAAGGGAATCTCTGCTGTGCAGAGGCACTCACCGAACCCCGGGGAGGGTCCGACTTTTTCGGCGCCACCACCCTTGCCAGGAAGGATGGAGATCATTATATCCTGAATGGTCAGAAGCGTTTTGTCGTGGGAGCGGAAGGAGCGGATTATTTTCTGGTCTATGCAAAAACAGCGACGGAGGCTGAGCCTCACCGATCCATTTCTTGTTTTATTGTGGAAAGGGATCCCAGCGTGGAAGTCAAGCACGTTTATGGACTCCTCGGATCACGGGGAGGAGGGACAGGCCGTCTCTATTTTCGCGACACCCGGGTGCCGGCCAATAATCTTGTCGGTCCGCTCAATGGAGGCGTTTTGGTCTTCAACCGGATGATGATTCCTGAGCGGTTGACCACTGCCGCCGGAGCACTCGGCATGGCCCGGTGCTGTCTGGAGATTGCCACCCGGTATAGCGACCGGAGAAAGGCCTTTGGGGAGACGATTCGAAAATTTGAAGCGGTCAGTTTTAAGGTGGCCGATTCGATTGCTAAACTGGATGCTGCCCGGAGC
>CAYGWV010000094.1:0-3545 GCA_964353925.1 uncultured Syntrophaceae bacterium
TCGTCTCGATCTTTTTTCGATTGATTTCCAGAATAACGTCTCCTTCCTGAAGACCGATATCCTCGGCGGGGCTACCCCCTTCAACGCTGATGACGACGATACCGCGCTTTATTTCGCTTGAAATTCGATATCGGGCAGCAAGCTGGGGGGTCAGTTCTTGAACTCTCGCCCCTAATTTTTCCTCTATCTCTTTTTCCTTTAATCCTTCCGGCTTATCCGGCATCGTAGTGGTGGTGACGTCAACCGTCATGGGCTTTCCTTCCCTGACCACTCCCAGTTTTACTTTCTGCCCCACCTTTTTCTTTTGGATTTCCTTGATGAGTTCATTGGTGTTTTTAATGGTTTTATCATCCACCGATTTGATGACGTCCCCTGAAACGAGACCTGATTTTTCGGCGCCGGTTCCTTGATGGACTTGAGCGAGAAGGACTCCCTCCTTCTCTTTTACTTGAAATTGTTCCGCCATCTCAGGCGTGAGATCCTGTACACTAATTCCAAGCCAGGGTCGTACCACCTTGCCCTGTTTGATGAGATCATTCAAGATTTGTTTGGCCATATTAATGGGAATGGCAAATCCTATGCCTGTGCCCGGTTGGATGATCATGGCATTAATTCCAACCACCTCTCCGTCGATATTGATCAGCGGGCCTCCGCTATTGCCCGGATTGATGGAGGCATCGGTTTGAACGAAATCTTCATAAGTTCCCGTCCCCAACCCCGACCGGCCTTTTGCACTGATGACTCCCACGGTCACGGTATGCTCCAGGCCAAAGGGGCTCCCAATGGCAATAGCCCATTCCCCAACCTCAAGCTGATCTGAGTCCCCCAGAGTGGCGACAGGGAGATCTTTGGCCTTGATATGGAGGACAGCGAGATCCGTTCTTGAATCTTGGCCTTTAAGGGTGGCGGTAAACTCTCTTCCATCATTGAGACGGACCTTGATCTTATCCGTATCTTCCACCACGTGATTGTTGGTCAAAATATAGCCCTCTTTATCAACGATGACCCCTGATCCTCCACTTCTCTGCTTATGCCGGTATTCCTTTCCTTTTTCTCGGGGTGAAAAGCCGAAACCTTTGAAAAAATCTTCAAAAGGGCTCCCCTTGAAGTAGTCCTCTCCATATCGATCCCAGGGTTTCATGGTGATTGTTTTTTCCGTCGTGATGTTGACCACGGCGGGCTGGACTTTTTTGGCCACTTCCACAAAAGCCCTGCCGAGTGACTTCGCCGTTGTCATCTTTCCCTTATCCTCTTTGGTGTTGGTGAGGGAATTGGCCCGATCGTTATTAATACAGAAAAAAAGTCCGAAGAGAAGGGCAACAAAGGCAAGACCTAACCCTAAACCTTTAGCCATTTTTTTGTACATCGTCTGCTCCTTAAGCATGAGAGTTTAATCTATATAATTAATTTCCTTGAAGTTGTCAAATGGCAGGGAGGGTTTCCTCTGATGCAGCAAAAGAGATCCTGACGAGTCCATTTCTTTCGGAGAGGAGGGGACCCGAGACAATAAGAAGATTCCACCGGATGACTTTCTCTTCCGAAGCTTCTGGGTCTCCTACGGGAGCGCTGGAAAGATGTCTAGGGAGAGTAAGCGGAAGGTCCCTTTTAAGACGGGAGGCAAATCCAGACCTACAAAAAGTTGTATTCCCATTTTATAATGGTTTAAAATAAGGGACAATCTGGACGGACCTGAATTGAGTGACGGAGGAGAGTGAAGAATCTGAGCAGAAAAAATCGACCTTTTTCCAAAGTATTGTTTTGATAAATTCAGGAGAAATCTTCCATGAAACTCTCGGTTATTATTCCGGCCTATAATGAGATCAATACCATTGGCGAAATTCTTTCCAGGGTTCTCGAGGTCGATCTCTCTAAAGAAGTGATTGTGGTGGATGACTGTTCCACGGATGGGACAAGGGAATTTTTAAGAGAATGGGAAGTCGGAAGGAAGAAAGAATCGAGGGATGAAGTTCGTATTCTCTATCAACCTCAAAATATGGGCAAGGGGGCTGCCCTTCGCTCTGGATTCAGGGAAGCCACGGGGGATCTCGTCATCATTCAAGACGCGGATTTAGAATACCATCCCCAGGAATATTCCAGGCTCATCGAACCGATCCTCGATGGAAGGGCGGATGTCGTTTACGGCTCTCGCTTCCTCGGCACCCCGAGGCGGGTGTTGATGTTCCGACACACTCTGGGCAATAAGCTTCTGACTTTCCTCTCCAACCTCTGCACGGATCTTAACCTCACAGATATGGAGACAGGGTATAAGGTCTTTAAGAAGGAGGTGCTGGAGCATCTTCATTTAAAATCAAACCGTTTTGGCTTTGAACCTGAGGTGACTGCCAAGATTGCTAAGATGAATTACCGAATCTATGAAGTCCCCATCTCCTATAGTGGTCGAGAGTATTGGGAAGGAAAGAAAATAAGATGGATGGATGGATTGAGGGCGATCTTCTCCATCGTGCGATATAATTTTTTTGATAAAGAAACCGAGGATATCGTTTACCAAACGCTCCAGAACATGAAGAGACTTCATCGCTATAATCGGTGGATTTTTTTAAAATTCCAGCCTTTCTTGGGCAGAAGAGTTTTGGAAATCGGCTCTGGGATTGGCAACATCACCAAGTTTCTTTTAGATCGAGATCTCGTCATCGCGACCGATGTGGAGCCGAAATACCTTACCCTTTTGAAGAATACTTTTGGAAAATATAAGAAATTTATAGTCGAGCGCCTCTATATACCCGGGGCAGAGATAGAACGCTACCGATCCTATCAAATTGATTCAGTCATCTGTTTCAACGTATTGGAACACATTGAACAGGATGAAAAGGCACTCAGAAATATCTTCGACCTTTTGGAACCGGGTGGGCGGCTCCTCCTCCTGGTCCCCTCTCATCGATGGCTTTATGGAAGCCTGGATCAACATTTAGGCCATCGCAGGCGATATGGCAAGAAGGAATTGAGAAATAAATTAGAAGCCCAGGGGTTTAGAGTCATTTATTTGAAATACTTCAATCGGATTGGAATTCTGGGATGGTTCTTGAATAGCAAAATACTGAGGAGAAAGAGGCTCTCCTCCTTTCAAATGAGAATTTATAATCTCCTCGTCCCCTTATTTAAATTAGAAACATTCTTTCCCCTTCCCGTCGGCACCTCGCTCCTCGCCGTTGGAGAGAAATCGAAATGACTGAGACGATTGAATATTTTTCACAGTTTCTAAGAAAAATAGGGGGTCGGAATTTTTTAACCATCGGCATTGCCATCATTGTCTTCTGGCTTCTGATCTCAGGGTTCAAAAAAGGATTAAAAAGTGGAGGTCGGCATAAGGGCTCCGAAGGAAATGACAATGGGGTGTGACGAAGTAATTCCGGATTTCAAAATTCAAATGGGGTGCCCCCGGTCACCCCGAAGCTGTGAAAAAATTAAATTTCAGGTGTCACCCCGGTGAAAACCGGGGTCCAGTCAATCCGTAATGCTTTAAAAACACTGGATTCCGGCTTTCGCCGGAATGACGTGAAAAAGAAATAAATCGATTTCTTCACACC
>CAYGWV010000095.1:0-7263 GCA_964353925.1 uncultured Syntrophaceae bacterium
TCCCTGCGAGAATTGGAAGACGGATTTCAATGATTGATTTTTCAAGACGGCAGGGTTAACATGAACCTTAATTTGATAAAGGAGGATGAGAATGTCGGAGAAGGTCGTTGGGGTAATTGGCGGGTCAGGTCTGTATGAAATCGAGGGCCTTGAAGAGGTTCAAAGCATTTCTTTGAAGACGCCTTTTGGTAACCCTTCGGATGCGTTTATTGTTGGACGTCTCGAAGGGACGAAGATTGCCTTTTTGCCTCGCCATGGAAAGGGCCACCGGATTCAGCCCTCTTCACTAAACTTCAGGGCGAACATCTACGGGATGAAAAAGCTGGGCGTTCAATGGATCATCGGCGTCAGTGCTGTGGGATCGATGAAAGAATCGATCCACCCCGGAGACATGGTGATCCCGAACCAGTTCATTGATCAGACAAAGGGGCGTCCGAGCACTTTCTTCAATGATGGGATCGTGGGTCACGTCAGCTTTGCGGATCCGGTTTGTCCCATTCTAAGCCAGATCCTTGGCGACGCTGGAAAAGAAGTCGGGGCTACGGTTCATAAGGATGGAACCTACATTTGTATTGAAGGACCTCAATTTTCAACACGCGCCGAGTCAAGGCTTTACCGAACATGGGGTGTGGATATCATCGGGATGACCAACCTTCCCGAGGCAAAACTGGCTCGGGAAGCTGAGATCTGTTATTCCACCATCGCCTTTGCCACCGATTACGACTGCTGGCACGAGGTCGCAGAAGATGTTTCTATCGGTGAGGTTTTGAGAATTCTCGCTCAGAGCGCAAAAATTGCAAAAAGTACGATCCGACAGGCGATCAAACATCTTCCTGAAAAAAGAGAATGCCTTTGTGCCAATGCTTTGAAATATGCTCTGATCACCGGCAAAAAATTTATCCCCGAAAAAACGAAGAAAGATCTAGAACCGATCATCGGGAAATACATCAAGTGAGACATAGCGACTGTCTGCTGAAGTCAGGCCTGACCGTAGCCTATTTTAAAGATTCGTGCCCAAGACAGGAATGATAAGTTTCAAGCAATGAAGTTTATCGCAGACCGAATGCTTGGAAAGTTGGCTAAGGAGTTGAGAATGCTGGGTTATGATACCGTCTATTACCGGGGGGAAGATGCCTATCCATTGATAAAATTGGCTCGAGAGGAGGGTCGGGTGATCCTGACTCGAACCACCAAACTCACCCCTAAACGACCAGAGGATCGGATTGTCAGAATCATGGAAGACAAACCTTCTTTCCAACTGCGAGAACTTATTCAAATAAAAATCATCTCCTTACACGAGGAGACCCCTTTTTCCCGGTGCCTCGTGTGTAACAATCTCCTCAACGAAATGCCACGAGAGGAGGCAGAAGGAAAGGTTCCTGATTTCATTTTCTATCAACGAAAGAAATTTTTTCGATGCCCACAGTGTTCGAGAATATATTGGCAGGGTTCCCATCAGGATTATATGCAAAAAAAGATCGAGGAATTGAAGAATATCGGATAAGCAGCAAATCACAGGCATCTGCCTTCGTCCCGTAAGATGGGGCTTCGCGCAGGCAGGTAAATTACAAATAAATTATAGCCAAAGATATTTGAAATTTTTCCACTCTCCCCCTCCCCCCTCGATGGGGGAGGGATAAGGTGGGGGTGGGCCAAAAGAATTTTAGTCCCCCTGCCCTTCTTCCCCTCCCTGCAGGGGAAGGGAGATTTTGAAGATTGAAATTTGTTTGGGATTTGGGTTTTGTAATTTGGGATTTGAGGTTTATCATCAATGCGTATCATCAGCGGAACGTCAAAGGGGCGAAAGTTAGTTACACTGAAGAGTCAGTCTCTTCGTCCCACCTCTGACCGGGTCAAGGAATCTATCTTCAACATCCTTAGAGAGGAGATAGAAGGGGGAATGGTCCTAGATCTCTTCGCTGGGACGGGGAATTTAGGGATTGAAGCGCTGAGTCGTGGGGCGAAGAAAGTGATCTTTGTTGAAAAGGGACAGCATGCCTTAGGGCTCATTCAACGAAATCTCGCACAATTCGGATTGGAGGAACAGTCTGAAATCCTTCCCACAGATGCAAACCGAGCGATTGGAATTCTCAAACAGAGAGGGAAAACCTTCGACCTGATCTTCATGGATCCTCCTTACGAGAAGGGCCTGATCGAAGAAACCTTAACAAAACTGAGCTCCCATCAGATTTATCACGGGGACTCCATCTTGGTCATCGAGCATCATCGGCGGGAACTCCTTCCCCCCATCATCAATCGCTGGAATCTGATTCGCCAGCGACAGATGGGAGATACGGTGATCTCTTTTTTAACCCCTCGCGAAGATCATGCTTCCACCGAGGCTGGAATAGAATCCTGAACGCGTTTTCCCTGCCTGCTCCAGGGAAATAAAAAGGAGTAACAGAATGGGAAAAAGGAAGAAAGGAGAGGATAAAGATATGGGAAAAGTGGCCATCTATCCGGGTTCCTTCGACCCCATTACCTATGGTCATATCGATGTCGTTGAAAGGGCTCTCGAGATCTTTGACAAGGTGATCATCGCCATCGCAGAGAATGAAGAAAAGCGTCCCCTCTTCTCTGTTGAAGAGCGTCTTCAAATGGTGAAAGCTTTCTTTAAAGATACCCCCAAGGTTCTCGTGGACAGTTTCAAGGGACTTCTTGTGGATTACGTCGCGAAGACCAACGCCATAGTCATTTTAAGGGGCCTTCGGGCAACCTCCGACTTCGAATACGAATTTCACATGGCCTCCATGAATCGAAGCCTCAACACCCATCTGGATACCCTCTTCATGATGACCAGTAAGGACTATTTTTTTGTCTCCTCCAGAACGATCAAAGAGGTTGCCAAATTGGGGGGGGGCGTTGAGGGATTGGTTCCAGACCTCGTCGTCAGGCGGTTGAAAGAGAAGTTCAAGCTTCCTGTGACAAAAAAGAAACAGATCGGCTGGGACGACTGATCTGAATTTGGAATGCGGATTGAAAAGTGAAATGACTGATCCTGTGTGACTTGGGTGGAACGATCAGCGTTCGGGATGGGGGGTCATGAATATTTCTTCAAAATCTGTTGGGCCACGGTCAATCCGCTAAAGACCTCTCCTCCCACACCCCAATAGGGGAAATTCTCCTTTCCAATAAAGTAAATGTTTTTTGACATTCTGATGGGAACCACTCCTTCCCTCCAATAAAAATCCGAAGCGCACTCGTAAAGAAAGTGTGAATAAGACCACTTGGGAAACTGGTCACTGACCCATTGGAAATCAACGAATTCAATGTAATTCTCAAGAAAAGGAAAGAGATGACATAAATGTTTCATGACTTTTTGCTGATAATTCACCAGATGGGTCTGATCCCATTTCCCCGCATCAATGAGCCCCTCAACGGTAAGAGCCCTCCGCTCTTCCGGCGCCCTGGTCTTGTCTCCTTTTGGACTCATCGATAGGAAGAGGAGATTCCCATCCTCATAGGGCTTTTCAAGATCCAAAAGAGAGATCAGATGATCTTTCATCCCAACCGGAATGACTTTTTCATGGATCCCTAAGAATAAAGGAGTGATCACATAGAGAGGCTTGATCCTCTTCCCCCACTTTAGCAATCCTTTCCCTTTTTTCCCGAGGAAGGATGAAATGCGATGAAGCGGAGAATTAATAATAAGAAATTGAGATCGAAACACCTCAGGGTTTCCATCGAGATTCAAGGTGAACCCTTTTCGCCGCCATGGTTTTATTTCTTTCACTCTGTCGATCTCTTCAATCCTGCCGCCCGATCGTGTGAATTGATTCAAAACTTCTATTTCCAACTTCTCACCATCCATATCTGAGTTCAATTCATTCGTCTCATCAAATAAGACATGAGCCGCCAAAGAGATGGGAAATCGATCCGAATAGAGATTCCCCCAGGAGATCAGTTGGAGTTGAATGAATTGCCTGAACTCTTTCGAAAATGGAAGGAGCTTTTTGTCCATCTCTTCATTTGGAAAAGGATCAGATGACAATATCCTTTTGGCAAAAGAACGTTCCTGAAAGGGGAAAGAAAATCCTGAAGGTTTCCTCTTTCCATTCCCTTTTCGAAAAAGATCCTGAATTCGATCCAGCTCATGATAAAATCTTTCAATCTGGGACACCTCTCTTGGAAATTCCCTTTTCCATTCCCTTTGGGATTGGGAGCGCTGAGGAAAAATGTCGATCCTTGCTTTGGGAAGGACCACTTGAAAGGTGGAGCTGTGCTTCGACTTGTCTGGAACGACCTTCGCCTGCTTGCCATCTTCTCGGGTCCCCATCAGAAAAGAAATGCCCAACGTCTGAGAGATTTTTCTGATCAGGCTGGGTTTCAGACATTTTTCTGAAAGGTTTGAAAAAGGAACAAAATGGTATCCTTTTATCGCACAAGAGGATTGGTATCCTTTTTCTCTAAGCAACAAGACGGAGTGGTTATTTTTTGACAACAAAGTTCCTGCGACCAGCCCTCCGAGGCCAGAACCTAATACAATCACCTCCTGCTCGTTTCCTAGCCACTTCATCGAACTTTGAGCCTCTTTCCCCTTGACCTCGGTCCGCTCGATCTGAGGGAGGGTCTGGGCGATGGGCTAAGGATCATGAGAATGCGGGATATGTTCAATGATGAGAAGATAGTACGTTGGAAAATGGAGCCCCACGAGCAAAGCTCGTGGTCACCAAAAACCATACCCGCCTACGCCCCTGGGCGCTGAAGCGCTTCACTGCGCAAGCGCCAAGCCTCCGGTGGGTCATCCTCTGGTGAGCGAAATCCGCCGAAACGTGCAAACCTGTTTCGGAAAGGGAAATCATCCGGAGTTATGCACCCCTTCACGGCCAAGGCCGTGTTCTCCTGCGTAGGCAGATGAAGGGTCAGACAAGTTCGATCTTCTCTTGTTCCCTTTCAGTTTTTCCCACCTCACCGATGATAAAGGCCTTTTCGCCTAAAGAATGAAGTCTGGTTGAGATTTCTTGGACGTCTTTGGACCTGACGACAAGAATCATTCCAATCCCGTTATTGAAAGTGCGAAGCATCTCTTCTTCAGTAATATTCCCTTTCTCTTTCAGAAAGGCGAAGATAGGTGGAATCTCCCACGTCCCTTTCCGAACAATCGCTTTACACCCCTTTGGAATGACTCTCGGAAGATTTCCCGTAATGCCCCCACCCGTGATATGAGCAATCCCACCAATATTGAAGTCTCGTGTAAGGTTGAGAATGGTTTTGACGTAAATCCGAGTCGGCCGAAGTAGCTCTTCGCCCAATGCTCCTCCGATCTCTTCGACACGTTCCTCCAATTCCATTTTGTGTCGATCAAAGACCAGTTTTCTTACTAAAGAATACCCGTTGCTGTGCAGACCGCTGGACGCAATCCCGACGATTTTGTCTCCGACGGTCACACTCGTTCCGTCAATCATTTGAGAATCCTCTACAATGCCTACTGCAAATCCAGCCAGATCGTACTCCCCTTTTTTATAAAACCCAGGCATCTCAGCCGTCTCACCGCCGATGAGAGAACAGTCGGCTTCGATACACCCTTTGACAATCCCCGAAACCACCTGGATCGACTTTTGGGTGTCAAGCTTGGAAGTCGCCAAATAATCGAGGAGGAAGAGAGGTTTCGCCCCACAGACTACGATATCATTTACGCACATCGCTACCAGATCAATCCCGATGGTATCATGACGGTCCATCAAGAAGGCAATTTTCAGCTTTGTCCCTACTCCATCGGTAGAGGAGACGAGAATCGGCTTCTTATAACGTTCCAGATTGAGGGAGACACACCCCGCAAATCCACCGATTTTCGTCAACACCTCAGGTCGGAACGTAGATTCCACCATGGGTTTGATCGCCTGAACAAAGGCGTCCCCCTTTTCAACATCCACCCCTGCGCCTTTGTAAGAAAATTTCTTCACCCTCTTCCTCTTCCTAAACGAAAATATGTTTTAGATTAATCGATACCCCCTAAAATGTCAAATATTTTACTTGCAGATTTAAATAGACTTTGTTAATTTTGTTAAGCTTTAGTCGTATTTCACGTGACTGAATATGGGAATTGAAGAGTTCGATTACCACCTTCCCCTATCGTTGATCGCTCAATACCCATCCCCCCAAAGGGGAGAGACTTCCTTAATGATCCTTCACCGTCAGACGGGTGTGATCGAACACCAAGCCTTTCAAGATATTACGAAATACCTTCATGCCGGCGACCTCCTGGTCATGAATGATACCCGTGTTCTTCCGGCTCGACTCATTGGGAAAAAGGAAACGGGGGGAAGGATAGAGATGCTTCTCATCCCTTCGTGGAATGGAACGAAAGGAGAATGGAAAGCATTGATCAAGGGCACGGGGAAGGTAAAACGGGGGGCTCGAATCCGGTTTGAGCATGCACTTCAGGGAGAGATAGAAGAAGTGAACGATGGAAAAGGGAGGGTCACCTTTTCCTTTCAAGGTGAAGTGACGGAACTCCTTCGGAAGATCGGCCATGTCCCCCTCCCCCCTTACATCAAGCGGGGGGACGAACCAATGGACAGGGAGCGTTATCAGACCGTTTTCGCAGAGAGAGACGGATCGATCGCCGCACCTACAGCAGGTCTCCATTTCACCCGTGCTTTGCTTCAATCGCTTAAAGAGAACGGGGTGCGAACGACAATGATCACTCTCCACATTGGAATCGGAACCTTCACCCCGGTCAAGGCCCGCGATATCGAAGACCATGCAATGGAAGCAGAATGGGTCGAGATTTCGGAGGAGACGGCGAGAGAAATTAAAGCTACGAAAGCCGGGGGCGGAAGGGTTATTTCTGTTGGAACGACCACAACACGTGCCCTTGAATCCTTTTCCGATGGGAATGGGGGGGTGAAATCCAGTAAAGGGATGACTTCTTTATTTATCTATCCTTCCTATCGTTTTCGAGTCATAGATGGGTTGGTCACAAACTTTCATCTGCCTAAATCGACGTTGATCATGTTGGTATCAGCCTTCGCAGGAAAAGACTCATTAATGAGGGCCTATCAAGAAGCGGTTCACAGAAAATATCAATTCTATAGTTATGGCGATGCCATGCTCATCCTTTAGCAGACATGTGGAATGATGGAGCATTGGAGTGTTGGAGTAATGCGTTAACAATACATTAGGCTTAACGCTTGGCTTGGGAAATTCTTAACCCCAATCCGACGGCATTTAACCCAATATTCCATTATTCCAATACTCCAGTACTCCAACTGTGTTACTTATGGCATTTCGCTTCGAGGTCATCAAAAAGGATACCTTTTC
>CAYGWV010000096.1:0-10533 GCA_964353925.1 uncultured Syntrophaceae bacterium
CCCATGTTCCATGGTCTGGATTCTGCTTAATTCCTCAAAATATTCTTCGAGCAATCCTTTCAATCTGAAGAGAACCCTCGACCGGGCAAGAGGGGTGGTCCTCCTCCAGTCAGGAAAAGCTGCCTTGGCCGCATCCACAGCGGCATTGATCTCGTCTTTGGTCGAAACGGGACATTTTCCCATCATCTTTCCGGTGGCAGGATTGACCACGTCCACAATCTTCCCTTTCGAATCGACCCATTCCCCATTGATGTAATTCTTTACCTCTTTGACACCCTTAATCGGTTCCTCCAACATCGCCATCTTGACAAATCCTCCTTCCTGCTGATTTGTTACCCAAATTTTCTTCTAAAGTCCCAAATATGCCTTCCGGACATTGCTATTCGCTAAAAGCTCGCTTCCAGAACCTGAAAGGGCGATTCTGCCCAATTCCATCACAAACCCTTTGTGAGCAAGGCTCAATGCATTCTGAGTGTTCTGCTCAACCAGAAGAACAGTCACGCCCAATCGATTAATCTCCGTGATCACACGAAACACTTCCTCGACCAAAATGGGAGCCAGTCCCAAGGAGGGTTCGTCCAGCATGAGCAGCTTCGGGCCTCCCATCAAGCCTCGACCGATCGCTACCATTTGCTGCTCCCCCCCAGACAATGTCCCGGCAATCTGCTTCCTGCGTTCCTTGAGCACAGGAAATATATCAAAAACCCGTTCCAGTCTTTGTGGACGTTCGGATTGAGGAACGGTAAAGGCGCCCATCAAAAGGTTGTCGATCACCGTCATTTCCGGGAAGAGCTTTCTTCCCTCAGGAACATGAACGACACCGTATCGAACAATCTCCGGTGGCGATGCCTCCTCGATATGCTTTCCTTCGTAAGTGATGGAGCCGGAATGCCTTCGGAGAAGTCCGGAAACAGTTTTCAATAACGTTGTTTTGCCAGCGCCATTGGCGCCCACCAGGGCGACAATCTCTCCATCTGGAACTCCGAGCGTAACGTCCCAAAGGGCCTGAACTTTTCCGTATGCAACCTGAAGTTTCTCGATAGCCAACATACTATTTATCTTCTCTTTGTCCCGAGGTAGGCGGCGATCACCCCTGGGTTCTCTACGATTTCTCCCGGAGGGGCGTCTGCAATTTTCTCTCCATGATTGATAACAACCACCCGATTCGAGCTGTTCATAATAGCTTTGAGCACATGCTCGACCCAGATGATGGTCACTCCCCCCTTACAAATATCGCGGACCAGTGTTGAAGCCTGCTCAATTTCCGTCGCGTTCAGACCCCCCATTGGCTCGTCCAACAAGAGCAGCTTAGGCTGGGTTGCCAGGGCCCGGGCGATCTCGAGCCTCTTCTGTTCGCTCAGGGTTAGATCAACTGCTAAGGCAGGAGTTTTTGATCCAAGCCCCATTCTTTCAAGAACTCGACGAGCTTGTGATTCTGCTTCTCCCCGTGAAGGGAACCTCAAAAAAGCGGCCAGAGTCACATTCTCCAAGACAGTCAGCTTCTTAAAGGGCTTTACGATCTGAAAAGTTCGGGCAATGCCTTTTCGTGTTACTGCATAGGGCTTCATTCCGGCGATGCTTTCTCCATCCAAAAGGATCTGACCTCTTGTGGGATGAATGAAACCAGCGATGAGATTAAAGGCCGTCGTCTTTCCTGCCCCATTAGGCCCGATCAGACCGAGAATCTCTCCCGGCTGCACTTCGAAGGAGAGATCATGAACCGCTCGTAAACCGCCAAAATACTTTGTCAATCCTTTAACAGTAAGCAATGCCATCTCTATTTTTCCATTAATGTTGGGCGCCCAGCCAGAGGCGCAACTTTCCCCAAATTCCTTCGGGCATATAGCGAATGGCTAACATCATGGCAAGACCGTAGAGGATCAAGTGCCCCACCAGTAAGATCTGCCGGAACGTCTCGCCAAAGGTGACCAAAACAATGGCTCCGACCAGCGGACCTGCCACAGTTGTCAAACCACCCACCACTGCGATAAAGACCATTTCGACCGAAAGGGCGATCGAAAAAACAGCGTCCGGGTCGATATAACGCAAATACATGGCATAAAAGCCGCCAGCGACTCCGGCAAAAAACGCCGAAAGCGACAAGGCCGCCACCCTCGTTTGAACCGTATTGATCCCGATCGCCTCAGCGCTATCGATGTCTTCCCGTATGGCCAGCGAATAGGCTCCCAACCTCGTTCTAGACATAATATGGGTTGCTACGATCGCAGCCAGTGCAATGACGGCGATGATGTAATAAAAAGGGACCTTGCTTTCCCAGTCAATCGACTTTCCCCAGAAGGTCACACCGGGAAGCGTGGTGATGAGCAATCCAACCGGGCCGTTGGTGAGAGATTCCCAGTTGAGTGCAACCAGCCGGATGATCTCTGCCACGGCAAGGGTGGAAAGGGCGAAGTACGGGCCGCGCAACCTGAAGCAGATAAAGCCGATCGGCAAGGCGATCAATGCGGCCACCAACCCCCCGATAGGAATTCCATACCAGGGGGCAATTCCCAGCTTGAGGTATAGAATCATGGTTGTATACGCACCCGCCCCGAGAAATGTCGCATGACCGAAGGAGACCTGGCCCGTAAAGCCGCCAAGGATGTTCCACGAGGCTCCCAATACTGCCCACATCAGCACCATGATCATCAAATGAACAAAAAACGGAGAAGACACGATCCACGGGGCTGTAAAGAGAAGGAGTATGGCTAGAGCGATAATGATTCTTTTCATGATTTACCCACTCCAAATAGTCCGGAGGGCCTAAAAAGTAAGACAAGTAAAAAAATCACAAATCCAATAGCATCCTTGTAAGCAACTGAGACATAGACGGCGCCGAGGGATTCGACCACCCCCAACAACAGACCTCCTGCAATCGCTCCCGGGACAGAACCCAGTCCACCCAGGACCACAATCACAAAACATTTCGCAACCAAAATTTCACCCACCGTGGGATAGAGATATAAAGAGGGCGCCAGCAAGACGCCAGCGGCGCAAGCCAGTGCTGTCCCGAGCGCAAAGGTGATGACGGCCATGCGGTCCACATTCACACCCATCAGTGCCGCTGCTTCGGGTTCCTGGCTTGTTGCCCTGATCGCTCTACCCGTATCGGTACGGACGAGGAACCAATAAAGAGCAATCGTAATCAATATCGCCATTCCAAAGGCGATGGCGAGTGGAATGGGAACAGCAATCCCGAAAGGACGAAGAGGCATGATGGCGTACTTTAATTTGATGGTTCGATAGTCGCCAGTCGCGACAAGAAGTACAAAGTTGGCAATGAAGAGAGACAACCCTGCCGTGTAAAGCAGAGTATTCAACTCTCCAGCAGGCACAATATTTTTGAGCAAGAATCGGTAGATGAAAACACCGACAAAAAAGGCTATAGGAATCCACAAAAGTATCGACAAAAATGGGTCGATTTTCAAGAATGCAACGGATAGGAAGGCTCCATACATTCCAAACATGACCATATCCCCGTGGGCCATGTTGATAATGCGCATCACACCAAAAATCACCGTCAGGCCGACACCGATCATCGCGTAGAGCGATCCTGTCAGAATGCCGCTAACAATGCTTTGAACAAAAGTCTCCATCAGGCTAATATCCTGCGCACGCCCCGATAGGGAGGCGTGCGCAGAGAGGTTGAGGTTAACGTTTCACAGTGGAGTCAGGAAAAACATAGTCTATCTCTGCAACTGCCTTTGGATAGACATTGAGAAGTTTGCCACCTCGCCATTGGGCAAGAACCGAATGTTCGGGTGAATAGATGTTCTGGTTCGTATACTGGTCTCCTAACGGGCCTGCATAGTTTCCGAACTTCACCTTACCAAATACCGTGGTCATGTCGGTCTTGAGCAACGCCTGACGAATGGCCTCACGATCTTCTTCTAGCTTTCCGGTTAATTTCGCGCGTTTCAGAGCATCTGCAAGAATATAGATGACCCCATAACCTTCGACTTCGTGCTCTTTTGGATAGAAATTGTATTTGTCGTAGAACTTCTTGTAGAATGCCTTGGTCGCTGGATCATTTGGATTTCCGGACCAGGCGGCTGAGGAGAACACATTCTCGCTGAGAGGCCCCAGCTCGGTCGCAATATCAGCCACACCAAATCCTCCTCCAAATCCCACGAAGGCACGAGGTGCCACCCCCATCTCCTTGGCTTGGCGGGTGAGCAAGATGGCATCCGTCGTCGAAACCGCGACCATGAGGAGAAAATCTGGATTCTGTGCCTTGACCTTTGTCATCAAGGGTTTGAAATCGAGGCTGTTGACTGAGTAGGCTTCGTCATTAACGATCGGTACATTTTTCGATTTAAGAAAGACCATGGCTGAGTTGGCGATCGTTTTTCCAAATACGGTATTGTCGTACACGACCGCAGCGGATTTCGGCATGGCCCCTGGAACTTCGCTGATGAATTTGTTGAAGGCCTGCGGATAGATTGAACCGGTCGGGTTATTTCGGAAAATCCACTCAAATCCCTTAGAGGTGATGATGTCCGCAGATGGGTGATCCACCACATAAGGGGTCTTCAGGCGCTGTGCCACCGAGGCGATTTCAACAGCCTGACCCGAGGCTCGACCTCCGGTAAGAGCCAGGACTTTATACTGGGTAATCAATTTTTCAGTGACCGTGGCTGCCAGAGGATTTTTTGCCTGGTGGTCCTCGATGATGACTTCAATTTTCTTACCCTGGACGCCACCTATCGCATTGATCTCTTCCAGAGCCAAGTCATAGGCCTTCTTAAACTTGCTCCCGAATGGCGCGTCAGGACCTGTCATCGGTTGAGGCGCCCCGATTTTTAATGTGTCTTGGGCACTCGATGGAATTGCCATTAAAGTTAAAAATAAAATAGCCATTACGAATACAAGGGATTTACGCATAATATCCTCCTTTCCTAATAGGACCCATGAATTGATTAGAAACTTCTTCGAGATAAAACCTGCCCCACCTAATGTCCTTACCCTCGCCTCCCTCCTTTCTTTTTAAAAATTCATACCCTCATTGAGAAAATGGAAATGGACTCCCTCTTCGCGCCCTTTTGCCGAAAACTCAGTTCTTCTATAGGCTTCTCATGGTGGGCGGCAAGAAGATCCTTTTCTACCTCTCGAATATGCCTCACCATCTCTTCTCGCACTTTCTTAACATTTCTCGCTAATAATGCGTTATAAATACGTTTATGTGCCATTAAAACTTTACCGGAAAACTCTTTTCCGGGTTTTAAGATCTCTTTTGTATCAATGAGGAGATTCTCGACGAAATCGAGAATAAACATCAAGATCGGGTTTCCGGTAGTGCTCGCAATGATTCGATGAAATTCGATCTCATCTTCCCGAGAAGCAAAAGAAACATCATTCTTAATGGGATGCTCAGAGTCTTTAATCAATTTCTCCAATCGATGCAGGTCCTCTTGGGTAATGGCAAGAGTAGCCTTCTCTGCGATATACGGCTCAAGAAGAAGCCGGACTTCAGAAAGGTCTTCCAAAGAGAGGTTCTTGAAAAGGAGACAATTGGTAAAGGAGTTCCTCGCCTTCACCATACCCACCTCAGTCACGAAAGAACCTCCTGAAACTCCCTTTCGAATTTCCAAGAATCCTAATACCTCCAAAGAACGGAGTGCCTCCCGAAGGGTGGCCTTGCTGACTTTAAACTTTTTAGTCAGTTCCTTTTCGGATGGAAGTTTATCTCCCGGTTTTAATCTCCCTTCGAAGATGGCATTGCGGACCTGATCAATGATGAATTGAGAACCTTTATCGGACTTAACAGAATCGAACACTGAGGATCTTTCGACTTGGATTTGGCCGTTGCCCTTTGCTTATAGGCTAAAGAAATTTTTTTGTCAAGAACATTTTTTGCAACATACTATAATGTTTATAAATTTTCTATTTTTTCGAAAGGACCTCGACGTCCACCTCGCCCTCAAAAGCCTCTTGAAGTGCTTTCTGCAGTTTTTGAATATCTTCGGTCTTCTCTACTTCAACAACCAATTCTCTATCATCTAAGACCTTCAATCTCCCGTATTGATTCACGACTTCGATGACCTCCTTTGGGTCAACGGTAATCCATCCCTTCATCCGTCGTACCAACTCATCTCCATTGAAGGCCCTCTCGATCTGGGTCCCTACCCTCCTCTTCTTTGCCTCCCATCCAATCACAGCCGGCTGAAGCACGACCGGGGTGACAGGGTCGTGCATCGCCGCACACCGAAACCAAATCTTTCCTCGAATCATAAATTGTCTCCTTTCCTCACTCTTTCTTCACAATTCTCTTATTTCCATCTCTTGAATCTGGCATGTTTGGGAAACGAACCCTACAGAAAACTATTTTTCTTATGACGAAAATAACGACGCTCGCATATAATGTCAAGTCAAGAATTCTGATCGCCTTGACAGGCCGAAGTCGGATGGTGTACTCTTCAAAAGGAAATGAGGTCTTCGAACAAAATCAGGAGTCTGCGATGGATTTGTTTAAAGCAATACAGGAGAGAAGAAGCATCAGGGCTTTTAAGCCCGACGCAGTCCCGAGGGAGAGGATCGAGGAGATTCTAAGATTAACCATTCATGCTCCCTCTGCGATCAATCTCCAACCCTGGGAATTTATTGTCGTCACTGGAGAAGAGAAAGAGAGATTGAGCCGCAGGCTGATCAAGGCATATAAGGAAAAACAGATTGCCTGCAGTCCTGGAAACGTGAAGCCCTTGCCCAAAACATATGGAAAGAGAGGGGCCAAAACCCTTGCCTTGATGAAACCCTTTTTTGAAGAGATGGGAGTGGATATCGACCAATTTATTAACGAGGGGAGTTGTCGTTTTTATGGGGCTCCTGCGGCTGTTCTTTTCTGCCTGGATGACTCCTTTCCCAAGGCCCGCATGGTGGATGTTGGCTTAGCCTTGGGATACTTCGCTCTGACTGCTTATGAATTAGGACTGGGCACATGTCCCATTGGTTTAATCAGTGCCTACGAAGATGAGATCAAAGATCTCCTCAATATTCCAGAAAATAAAAATGTGGTGATCGGAGTGGCCTTAGGATATCCGGATTGGGACGTTCCTGTCAACCGATTCAAATCCACACGAGACGATCTGAGTGGATTCGTGAGGTGGATCGAATAAAATCGAATGGCAACCATAGAGGGACGGAATGAATAAAACCCTGAAACAAATTGTCCTCTTTGCAGGCGTCTTGATTGTATTTTTCTTCATCTTATTTGTCATCAACCAGACGGCGCAGGTCATTCAACTTGCTGACAAGGTAAACCCTTCCTTTGGACATTTTGTTTTCTGGGCTCTATTACTGGTTTATGCCATCCTCATTTTCATTCCGGCATTTTTGTTTTTGAGCTTACCCAAGTCTCTTACGCCTCCAAGGAGTGAGGACACACCGGAATTTAATGCATATTTGGCGGCCCTGAAGAAGCGCCTGGCCGCCAATTCACATGTCAAAGGCTTGGAGCTTTCGAACCGACAACACGTCGAGGAGGCCTTGTCCATCCTCGGCAAGAAATCTGATGAAATCATCCGGCAGACAGCTTCCACAGTATTTATAAGCACTGCAATTTCTCAAAGTGGGCGGTTGGATGCTTTTCTGGTGCTCTCCGCCCAATCCCGGATGATTTGGAGGATCGCCCGTTTGTATTATCAGCGACCCACGCTCCGAGATCTCACTCAGCTCTATGCAAACGTGGCGGGAACCGTTTTCCTGGCAAGCGAGTTTGAAGACGTCGACATCAGTGAACAGGTGGAACCCGTTCTGTCCTCTACCCTGGGGGCTCTGGCCGTAACGATCCCGGGTGTTCAATTGGCAGCATCCCTTCTGGTCAATTCAGTGCTCACAGGCACAGCGAATGCATTCCTTACTTTGCGTGTGGGTATCATCGCCCGGCGTTATTGTGGCTCACTCGTCATTACGGAAAAGCGTACCCTTCGACGCACAGCAAGTGCAGAAGCAGCAAAATTACTTGGCTCCATTGTAAAAGAGGGCACAACCAAGCTTTCCAAAGCACTCTGGAAAGCCTCTAAGGGAAAGGTGGATAGCGTCTTCTCAGGCATGAGAGAGTATGCCAAAGAAGCGGGAAGCTCCCTTCTTGCCAAAGTAGGTCTTCAAAAAACCAAGGAAGCCCTTGAAACAAAAATCGAAACAATCCCCTCAACGATGACCCGGAATCGCTCTAATTCTGGAACAACAGATGATGGGCCTGAATAAGACCAAACTGAGTTTTAGTGGCCCACCTCTAAATCAAAATATTCTTGCCTTATTTTCTTGACTCATAGATCTCTAGAATGATTCTTGACCTTAGTTTGATCTATGTGATAATCATGTGTTAGCGGAAACTTATGGCAGCCATTCCAAAAAAGGCAGCGACGGTCATTCTCCTGAGCGATAAGGAACCTGAAGGGTTCGAGGTATTGCTCCTCAAACGACATGAAAAAAGCAGTTTCATGGGTGGGAATTATGTCTATCCAGGAGGGAGGGTCGATCACAACGATGGTTCCATAGAGACTTGCTCTCTTTCAAGGGGAATGACGTTTGAAGAGGCGCGAAACATTCTGGGGGGAATGCTCTCTCCGGAGGAGAGCTTCGCACACTGGATTGCAGCCATTCGGGAACTCTTTGAAGAAGCAGGAGTGCTTCTCGCCTGTGATCAGAAGGGGAAGCTTCTCCAACTGAAAGACCGAGAGGAGCAGGAAAGGTTTCTACACTACAGAGAATCGCTCCAAAACGATAAACTAAGTATCTGCGAAATGGCACAAAAAGAAAACCTTCTATTGGCTCTGGACCATCTCTATTATTACGCCCACTGGATCACTCCGGAAGCTCGACCTGAGCGGTTTGATACCTGCTTCTTTCTTGCACGTTATCCTTCAGGACAGGAAGCAAGTCACGATCAGAAGGAGACGACGGCCGGAGTCTGGATAACCCCCCGGAGGGCTCTGGAGGAGAATTTTAAAGGAAATGTCATCTTGAGTCCCCCTACCCTGAAAACGCTTGAGGATCTTTCCCGATTCGGAAGTATGGACGAAGTATTCGGTTCTTTGAAACCGAATGATATCCGCCCTATCCTTCCAGTCCTAACCAAAGTAGAGAGTGGGGCCCTTCTTGTTTTTCCGTGGGATCCAGAATATGAAATTTTTCGAAGAGGGGAAATCCCCTCCCCCATCCATCACGGACGTCCTTCTCAACCAGGGGATAATTCAACCCGCCTTTTGATGAAAGAAAACTGTTGGCTTCCCTATTGCCCCCTGAAGTGACAGCAAAACGCAGAGGGCAGAGCGCCCGGCGCATAGCGTACAGCCTAGAGATCAAATCTGAAAGTTCAAAAGATTTAAGCCATAATGATTCATTCCGCATTCCGCAATCTGCAATCCGAATTAAACTCTTCCCGCTATCTCTCCTTCACCGCGTCACCGTGTCACGATATTTCTATCTTCCTTCGGTCTCTTGACGTCTCCCAAATAATGCATCGCGTTCTGAACTTACAGTAGAGCTTTGGATCGAAGCATTCACAGCAGTGATCGATGTTCAGGCACTCGCAGCACTCCTGACAAAATCCAGTTTCATGTTTCTGGCAGACCCCAACCGCTTCTCGGTCTGGATGATTTCTGCACTTCATCGCTTTTTCGCCCCCACGCCTTTCTTCAGTCGTTTCGAAACAGGACGAGGACTGAGCAGCACATAGGTTGCCCCGGCCCCACCGTCACAGATTCTTGCGCTTGCATAGGCTGCAACCCATTTCCGCCAGGGCCCGCGGGTAAGCCATTCCACGACCTTCTTCTTCAGGACAGGCTCAAAAGGTGAAGAAAGACCGCGGCCGTGGACGATCAGGACTCCCGTCTTGCCAGTGATCACCGCCCATCTTAAGAATTTTCCAAAAACTTCCCTTGCATCCTCTGCAAGAAGACCGTGAAGGTCTACAAATGCCTGGATTGAATAATCCCCCCGGTGCAGACGTTTTGCAACGGTCGGATGGATATGATAATTTGTGCCTTCTATATATTCGGGTGTGTCAGCAACATGAAAGCCTCTTCCATACTTCACAAGATCTGCGAGCTTCTCTAATATCTCAGCGTCCTCTTTATCCCTGGAACTTTCAGGGAACTCGATTTGAAAAATTCTCTCGACGTGCTTGTCCCTTGAGATTAGCCTTACGCCTTCCATAGCCTTTTTAAAAAGCTCTTCTTCCAGCTCAGGACTCTGTCTATCTTCAAATTTTATGGGAACGGCCTGACGGTGCTCTGGGAAAGAAAGAGGTCTATTCTCGAGCAAAGCCTTTAACTCTTCAAAGGATTTGAAGGTGAACGAAGATTTAGTGGACTTCATGTTCCCTCCAAGGTGGCCTCCGGCTCGGGGAGGGGTGAACAAACATCATTTCCCCCTCACCTCTCCGAGCCATAGGCTCTTCCGAGCCGGAGGCCTAACCCTCTCCCCCCAGGAGACTGTGTCGTAAGTCCGTTCATGGTTCGACAGGCTCACCACGAACGGACCACGGGACATTAAATATCAATTACTTAGCCGTTCGTCCTGAGCGTGTCGAAG
>CAYGWV010000097.1:0-9884 GCA_964353925.1 uncultured Syntrophaceae bacterium
TTCTCTTGGGATGGATTGAATATCGAATGATGAAAATTCTTTTAGATTCTGGGTCACCATTTTATGGAGGCCCTTTAAATTTAAATGCTTTACTCGATAAAGCCCCTTGACTTGCCTCTCAATCAATTCCGAATCCGTAAAGATATGAATGGATTTCCCTCCCAATCTTTTTGCTTCCCTCAACCCTAAAAGAAGAGCCCAATATTCTGCTTCATTATTTGTCTTGTGGCCAAGATACCGACTCATCTCCACCACCTTTCTTCCCGCTCCATTTGTCATCCAAACTCCGGCTCCCGCTCTTCCTGGATTTCCCCTGGAGGCCCCATCAATAAAGAGAAAGAGCTGAAGATCCTCCTGAATCGGATGCTCTTCTTCCAGATCCTTCATTTCGTCTTCCTGTCTCCTTCCCAATAGAGAATTCGATTACAGTTGGGACATCGAATCAGGGTATTATATTTTTGGACCTCAATGAACATTTGTGGAGGAATATTTACAAAACAACCTTGACAGGTTTCTGCTTTGACGTTGACCACACCCACTCCCTGTCTTCTTTCCTTCAGCGTGTTATAGAGTTTGAAAAGGCCAGATTCAAGTTGTTTTGAAAGGACCTCCCTTCGCTCCTTCTGCTCTTTCCAGAGCCCATCGCCTTGATCCATCTTCTCCTGAATCTTTTTCTTCTCCCTCTCTATTTTTTCCAGGGTGGTGGTCACTTCTTTTTCCCGTTTTAATAGATCTTTCTTGAGCTCGTCGATCTCTTCTAGGATTTGTAAGATCTCCTCCTCTTCTCGACTGGTCGCTTCCTTGATCCCTTCAATCTCGGTCAGGAGAGCCTGATACTCTTTATTGGTCTTCACTTCAAACATCTTTCCTTCGGCCCGCTTGATTTTTTCTTGTTCCAAACTGAGCTGTCCCTCTTTCTGCCTCCGTGTCTTCTCTAAGAATTCGATCTTCTCCTTCTCCTTTTCAATTCTCTCTCTCTCGGCCTTCTGTTTCTCATCCAGCTTTTTCATTTCCTTGGGATACCGATCTTTTTCTTCCTTAATACTCTTCAGTCCAAGATCAATTTTTTGAAGTTCCCAAAGCAGCTCTAATTGCTCCTTCAAACCTTGCCTCCTATCTTCCAAATTTTGCAGGAATAGATCTCAAAGGGTTTGTCCCCCCAAATGAAAAGAGTGCATCCCTTGGATGCACTCTTTTCATTCCCTCCAGACTCGCGGAGCATCCTTTCTTTTATCCCAAAAGAGCACATAAGAGATTCTCCTCTTTCCTGATGGGCCCACCTGGGTTCGAACCAGGGACCTACCGGTTATGAGCCGGTGGCTCTTCCAGCTGAGCTATGGGCCCATTCTCATTATATGTTACCCCCCCAAGGCCGAGGGTGTCAATCTCTTTCAAAGTTCGGAGTTCGGGGTTTTGAGTTCGGAGAAAAATAGAAAAACCTTACAGTATTGGATTTGATGGCTCCGAACTCCGAACTCATGACTCCGAACTGACTACGTTTCAAGGAAACTTTTCAACTTCCTTGCCCGGCTGGGATGTCGTAATTTCCTTAATGCCTTTGCCTCGATCTGCCGGATTCTTTCCCGGGTAACATCAAAATCCTGTCCCACTTCTTCCAGCGTATGGTCATACTTTTCTCCAATTCCAAACCGCATCCTCAACACCTTCTCCTCTCTGGGGTTGAGGCTGGCCAGGACCTTTTGGGTTTGTTCTGATAGATTTGCGCTGATCACAGCCTCCTGCGGGGAAATGACTGCTTTGTCTTCGATGAAATCCCCTAAGTGGCTATCTTCCTCTTCGCCGATGGGTGTTTCAAGGGAAATAGGCTCTTTGGCAATCTTCAGCACCTTCCTCACCTTATCCAAAACCATATCCATCTTCTCGGCGATCTCTTCGGGAGTGGGCTCTCTCCCTATCTCCTGGACGAGGTATCTGGAGGTCCGGATCAATTTATTGATCGTCTCAATCATATGAACGGGGATCCGAATGGTCCGCGCCTGATCAGCAATGGCTCGTGTGATCGCCTGCCGGATCCACCAGGTCGCATAGGTACTAAACTTGTAACCTCGCTGGTATTCAAATTTATCCACCGCCTTCATCAGCCCGATATTCCCTTCTTGAATGAGGTCTAAGAATTGAAGCCCACGATTCGTATATTTTTTGGCAATGGAAACGACCAGTCTCAAGTTCGCCTTCACCAGTTCACTCTTGGCCTCCTTGGCTCTTGTCTCCCCTTCCACGATGGCTTTCACCGCTCCGGCCAACCTGTCAGCGGTCAGGCCACATTCCGTTTCCACCTTGTGGATCTTCTTTTGGACCCCCATGACCGCTCGGGAAATCTCTTGGAGATCGCCTTTATTCAATTTTCGGGTTCGAAGAAGTTTCTTCTCACTCACACTCCTTCCCTTCAACTTCTTCAGATAGATTCGTGCCTCCTGAACAGAAATCCCCCACTTATCTTCGATCTTCTTGATTTCACTCTCCCCTTTCTCCAGCCGGTTCAGCATCTGCTTCATCTTCTGAACGATCTTATGAATCTGAGTATCCCTCAGATTCATCCGGTTGAAGAATTCCAGGATCTCTTCTCGTCGTTTTTTAATCTCCTCCTGTCTCCTTTTCATCCCCTTTTGTTTTCTCTTTGTCTCTTTCTGTTTCTTCTTCCCCTGCTTCTGGACCTTCCTCCTCGGCACCGCCTTCCCTTTCAGCAGTCCCCGGAGGTCTTCATCTTTTCGCTTAATCTTTTCGATGAGGTCTAAAATCTGCTTCTTCTGGATCTGCTCTTCCTCAAAGCTGGTTTCCTCCTCGTCGATCTCGTTGGTGACCTCCCGAATCTCTACCTTTCCGGCCTTAATCATACTGCCCAGATTGATGACCTCTTTAACCGCCATAGGGCAGTTTAAGACGACGCTCAGCACTGCTCTTTTACCGCTTTCAATCCTTTTGGCGATCTCCACCTCCCCTTCTCGCGTCAGGAGGGAAACCGACCCCATCTCGCGGAGATACATCCGGACGGGGTCCGTGGCCCTCCCAAAGGTCTCCACCTCTAACTCATCGCCTTCCTCTTCATCCTTCTCGATGGCCTTTTCTTCCTCCACTTTCAGCCCCTGGAGGTCATCCACGACATCGATGTCCATTTCGTCGAACATCATGAGGACATCATCAATCTGGTCAGAGGAGACAATATCGTTGGGAGGGATATCGTTCGACTCGTCGAAGGTCAGAAATCCTTTCTCCCCTTCCATATGAATCAATTGTTCAACTTCTTTGATCTTTCCACCCTTCGCCATGGACCTCTCCCCCTACCGCCTGCGAAAGCCATCTTTCTGAAGGCCTTTTTCCCTCTGCCTTGCCAGTTCCAGTTTTTGCTTTAAAAGAGGATTCAGCCTTTTATCCTCCTGCTGTTGATCCACCTCTTTAATTCTTTTTTGCAACTCGCCCTTTTCCTTTTTTATCCTTTTTTCACGAATCTTTTGGATACAGTCCTGCAAGATCTTTCCCCGATCTCCTTCTTCCAGTCCATCTTCCTGAAAGGCGAACTCAGACAACCTCCCTTTGAGATCCTCGTCAAAGTGAGCTAAGGCCTGTGGCAGGTTAAACCTTCCTTTTCTCTGATAAAGATCCTCCAGCGCCTCAGCTATTTTCTGCAGGATCGGGCTTTCAAACTCCTTCAGGACATCCTCCCTTGAAACGGCGGGGATGATTTCTGGATGTTGAGCCATGAGATGGACCACCATTTCTTCTGACCTTGGAAAGTTTCTCTCCGCGGATGACTTTCCTACATCTCCTCTTGCTTTGGATGGCTCCTTAGGAGAGGATCGGAGAATCTCATAGAGAACGGATTCCTTGACATCCAGTCTCTCCGCCAAAGCCTTCGTATAGAAATCTTTTCGAATCTTATCTGGAATTTTACTGAGAAGGGCCACGCCTTCCTTCGCTATTTTAACCCTGCCATCGACGGATTTCACGTCATGGGTCTTCATCAGCCGTTCAAAAAAGAAATCGATGAGCGGAACTGCACGCTCCACCCTTTTCTCGAAGTCTTCCAAATTTCCTTTTCTTAGAAATCCATCCGGGTCTTCCCCTTCGGGGAGGACGATCGTCTTTCCCTCAACCTCCTCTTCTAAAAAGAGAGGAAGGGAGCGAAGGGTCGCTTGGACCCCCGCCGGGTCTGCGTCAAATGCGGTAATCAAGTTTTTCGTATATCGTTTTAGGGTTCGAATATGTTGTGGAGTCAGCGCCGTTCCTAAAGTGGCCACACTATGTTTCAAACCGTACTGCTGGAGGGTCAACAGATCAAAATAACCTTCGGCGACGATCACGCCATCCTTCTCGGTGGCATAACGCCTGGCCACAGGGAGGCCGTAGAGAACCTCTCCTTTATGATAGATACTCGACTCTGGAGAATTAAGATACTTGGGTTGTCCTTCTCGAATCATCCTTCCACCGAACCCGACGATCCGTTGATGGAGGTCAAAAATAGGAAAGAGGACCCTTCCTCGAAAAGCATCATACCAACCCTCTTTTTTCTTCGGAAAGATCAAACCCAGTTTCCATGCCAGTTCGAGGGAGACCTTCTTCTCCTGGAGATGCTGGACCAAGCCATCCCAACGGTCGGTAGAATATCCCAACCGGTGCTCCGCGATGATTTCCCGGTTGATCCCTCTTTGAGAGATGTACTTTCTACCTTCCTCGCCCTCTCGACGCTGGGTGAGAAGGTCATGAAAATAGTCTGAGGCAATCTGGTTGATCTGGAAGAGGGTCTCTCTTTGGGCCGTCTCCTTTTTTTGAGCCGGAGAGAGTTCGCGGGAAGGAAGTTTCACTCCATACCGCTTGGCCAGTTCTTCCACGGCTTCGGGAAAAGAAAAATGACCCACTTTCATCAAAAAAGTGAAGGCATCTCCTCCTTCCCCACAGCCGAAGCAGTGGAAAATCTGTTTCTCCTCATTGACCATGAAGGAAGGAGTTTTCTCGGCATGAAAGGGACAGAGCCCTTTATGGTTCCTTCCTGTCTTTTTCAGGGTCACATAATCCGAGACAACCTCCAGGATGCTGGACCGGTCCCGAATTTCCGAAACCTTTTCTTCGGATAAGAACCCCATGGCCAAACGGTTTACCCCGTAAAAAAGCCCTGCCATTTCTGGCGGGGATGATATGACAAATTGCTTCAGCTTCTTATTGAGGAAGAGGTGGAAACCCTGCCCTTTCCAACGGGGTTTACCTCAACTCGACGATTGTAATGCCACGACCCCCCTTCATCGTTTCCCCGGAAGATAAGGCTTTCACAGCCCGATGTCCATTCAGGTATCGACCGATTGCATCCCGCAACCTGCCGGAACCCAACCCATGAATAATTTGGACCTTTTCCAACCCATGAAGGAGGGCTTGATCGATAAATTTATCAACCTTCGGAAGGGCATCTTCTACCGTCAAACCGATGACATTTAATTGGGAGGAGGGCTCCTCGACAGCCCCTTTTAAAAAGGGTCGACCCTTAGGAACCCCCATCTCCTTTTCATCCGGTGCCTGAACGATCTCAGAGAGGGGGGCTTTTACTTTGGCCTTATCCGTCAACACCTCGACTCGATTGAGCGGTCCTTTTACATTCGTTAGAATTCCGGTGGTTCGAAGGCTCTCAATTCTAACACGTTCACCCACCTTCAAGCCACCCGGGCTTGCAGAGCGTCCTTTTTTCCTGACGGAGGGGAGAAATCTTTCTCTGATATCCTGAATTTCTTTGCGCTGAAGAGAGGTAGGGATTTTCTCCTCCTTTCTATGAAGAGCCCATTCCTTCAACGCCTCTTCAATCTTCTGGACCGCTTTTCTCGCCCTCTCCTCAGCCTTGGAATAGATTTCCAGTCTCCTATCTTTGATCGTCTCCAGTATTTTCCTTAATCTTTCACGTTCAAGTCCAACCTCTTCTTTCATCTTGGAGGCTTGCAGCTTCTCTCTTTCTGCATCCCTCTTCAACCTTTCCAAGGTCTCCAAAGCGTGGGTCATCTCCTCACCGCTCCCATCCTGATGAAGATGGGCCGCTTCGAGGACCTTTTCTGAAACCCCCAATTTCTCAGCAATGAAAAAAGCATTGCTCAACCCTGACGCTCCATAGGCCAGTGTATATTTGGGCTCAAGCGTCTTTTCATCAAACTCAACCGCCACATTCTCTACCTCTGGATGCAGGTATCCATAGGCCTTGAGCCGATCGAAGTGAGTGGTGACCACGACTGAAGCTTTGCTCTCTCGGAATCGATCCAAAAAGCCCATGGCCAGGGCACACCCCTCTTGGGCGTGGGTTCCCACCCCCAGTTCATCCAGAAGAACAAGGGAACGGGGTCCTGCATTTTCTAAGATTTGATTCACATGGAGGAGGTGACTGGAGAAGGTGCTCAGATTCTCCTCGATATTCTGTTCATCGCCGATCACCGCGAAGATGTCTCGGAAGACCCCCACCTGGCTTCCCTCTGCCACAGGGATCGGAAGACCGGATTGAACCATTAAGGTAAGAAGTCCCAATGTCTTCAAGGCGACGGTCTTTCCCCCCGCATTCGCTCCGCTCACGATCAGGACCCTTATCCCGTCCCCCATCCGGAGGGTGATCGGAATGACCTGATCTTCACGTTGAAGGGTGAGGAGAGGATTTCGAGCCTCCCTCATCTCAATCCTGCCCTCCTCATTCAAGAGCGGGCAAACCCCCTTCAAACGGGAGGAGAGCCTTGCCATCGCAAAGAGGAGATCCAGTTCTCCCAATAACTCAAAGTCGTTCCAGAGGTTTTGCCTTTCTTCCCGGACCTGATCAGACAGACCTGCCAGAATTCGGTATTCTTCCTCCTTCTCCTCTCCCATGAGGACATTAACCTCATTATTGAGGGAGACGACCTGAAGGGGCTCAAAGAAGAAGGTCATCCGGCTCTGGGAATGGTCATGGATGATCCCTTCCAGCCGGTTTTCAGAATCGGATTTGATCAGAATAACGTATCGTCCATTTCTTAAAGTAATAAACTGCTCCTGAAAGATGGACTGAAGATTCTCTTGACGGAGAAGAGATTCGAGCACTCCCTTGACCTTTTCTCTGACCCCTCCCAGCCGTTGACGGATATCCAAAAGGGCTGGGCTGGCTCGGTCGAGAATCTCGCCTTTTGTATTGATCGTCTGAAGGATCTCCTTCTCCAATGCCTTTTGGTAAGAAAGCCTGGAGATCTTCTCCTGAAGGTGAGGAACCTTGACATTCTCCACCTTTTGGAAGAATCGCTTGAGCCCTTTGCACAATACCATCTGATGATAGAGATCCAATAATTCCTGAACATCGAGCACAGATCCTTCGATTTCCAATTTATTTAAAATTCCCTCAATATCTTTCAGTCCTCCGAGGGGGATCTCTCCTTCTGTTTCCAGGATTTTCTTAAGTTCCATCACATCAGCTAATCGAGATTGGATCAATGGAAGGTCTTTGGAAGGTCTCAAGGTTTCACAGCGTTTTCGACCGAGGGGGGAGATGGAATACTCTTTCAAGATATCTAATAGATGATAAAACTCTAAAAGCTTGAGAGAACGATCATTCATAAAGCGTGAAAAAAGGATTGGGATGACCACTCACGAGGAGGAATTTATGGGGAAAGCCTTTCTTTCACCAACTGGTTGATCAGTTTTCCGTCGGCCTTCCCCCCAATTTTGGGTATGACTGATTTCATCACTTTTCCGATGTCTTTCGGGGATGAGGCTTGGGTCTCTTGAATACTTAGGTCGATGATCTTTAATATTTCCTCCTGGCTAAGGGGTTGAGGTAAAAAGGATTTTAATATTTCTATCTCTCTTTTCTCCTTCTCCACCAGGTCCATCCGTCCACCGGCTTGAAATTGTTCAACAGACTCCTCACCCTTTCTGACCATCACCTGGACCACCTTTACGATATCCTCATCCTCCAACTTCTTTCTCAGTTCAATCTCCTTGTTTTTCAATGCTGAACGAATCATCCGGATAGTGGAAAGTCGCAATTTATCGTTGGATTTCATGGCTTGTTTCATTTCCTCGACCAGCCTCTCTTCCAAGCTCATCCTTTATCCTCTCTCCATGATTTTTCTCATTCTCTTCATTGCCCTTTTCTTGGCGGCCAACGCCTTCTTCTTTCGTTTTATGCTCGGCTTCTCATAATGCTCCCTTTTTCGAATCTCGGACAATATCCCCGTTTTCTCTACCTGTTTTTTAAACCGCCTGAGTGCATTTTCAAAGGATTCGTTTTCCTTAATTCTAATCCCTGGCATCCATTTTTCCCCTCCTTCCCTGAGTTATTTTAAAATAGTAATTATATTATTTTATGTTATAAAGTCAAATGTTTTTATTACTTTCCACTTTTTCCTTGACAAAGAACTTCTACTCTTTTAACGTAACAACTTATATCAGATCCGCCCCCGATTCTTCCAAGAAAAAAGCAAAATGAAGGACACAGAAAAAGAAAGACAGATGATTAGGGTTGCCGCAGAAAAAACGGCCCAAAGGATGGTCCAGCCCCGGGCAGCGAAGATCGACGCCACCGGAGAATTTCCATGGGATTTAGTGGAGGCCTTTGGAAAACAGGGGTATCTCTCCCTTCTTCTCCCTGAATCCTACGGGGGGACCGATGGAGACCTGACCTCGTTCTGTATCGTCATTGAAGAGATTGCAAAGGTTTGCGGTTCCTCCTCTCTCATCCTCCTGGCCCATGGGCTGGGTACCCTTCCTGTTTTATTAGGGGGGAATCCTTCCCAAAAAGATCTCTGTTTCAAAGAGATTTCCGAGAAGAACAGCCTCATCGCCTTTGCGCTAAAAGAGCCGGAGGGAGAATTAGAGGTACCCTCTATCAAAACAACAGCCGAAAAGAAAGGAAAGGATTACCTGATCAACGGGCGCAAATGCTTCATCACGCATGGAAGCCTTGCCAAATTTTATTCAGTCTTTGCTTTGACCCAGCCCGAACGTGGCGTAGAAGGAATCTCTGCTTTCCTCGTGGAAGATGGAACGCCTGGCCTTCTTTTCGGAAAGAAGGAGGAAAAGATCGGGATGAGGGGTTCCGTGATGACGGATGTGATTTTTGAAAACTGTCGGGTATCTCAAGAAAATCGTCTCGGGGAGGAAGGAGAGGGGTGGAAGATCGCGATGAACACCTTCAACCTGTCGAGACCAGCCATGGGGGCTCAGGCCGTCGGTATTGCCCAGGCAGCCCTTGACTTCGCGATTCACTATGCCAATGAACGGATCCAGTTCGGGAAGCCCATTTCTTCATTTCAAGCGATTCAATTCACGATTGCCGATATGGCTACCCAAGTCGAAGCCGCTCGATCCCTGGTCTATAAGGTAGCTTCGCAAATCGATGAAAAACATGAAGAGATAGGAAAACTCTCAGCCATCTCAAAATGCTTTGCCTCCCAAACCGCCATGAAAGTAACCACCGATGCCGTCCAGATCCTCGGAGGTTATGGATATATGAAAGATTATCCTGTGGAACGCATGATGCGGGATGCCAAGGTCACCCAGGTTTATGAAGAGGCCGATCAGATTCAGCGGTGGGTGGTGGCTCAAGAATTATTAAAAGGTCTCTGAAAAAGTGATTTTCTTCAGGCTGCTCAAAAACGTCTATATGCAAGTTGAGCTTTGCGAAATCCCGCTTGTGGGGGCCTCCCTGCCTGCGGTAGGCAGGCGAAATCCCGAGAAGTAGGGAACGGTTTTAAACCGTTCCCTACCGGAGTACGCCGCAACGACTTGCCCTGTTAGATGTGTGAAAACTTTGTTCCTCATGTTTCTGGGAGGCGACTAATCTTTTCCCCCATCCCCAGGTTTGGAGCCCTTTATCTAACAGGGCGGGGATGAGGGGTGGCGTCGCGACGAATAAGGAGCGACTTCTTGTCACGCCGCCG
>CAYGWV010000098.1:0-8351 GCA_964353925.1 uncultured Syntrophaceae bacterium
CGGGAGTAAACAAGGGAACAATGGAAGTCGTCAAGGGCATAAGGCAAAAGGGAAAAACGGGAAAAAAACAAAGCTTACTTCTTCAGAAATGAAGGAAAAAACTCTCCTTTATAAGAAGATGTCGAATCGATACCAGCATTCCATCTTCGATATTCAACAAGCAAAGAATGAATTGATCCAGGCCAATCTCCGGTTGGTGGTCAGTATTGCAAAGCGATATGCCAATCGGGGACTTTCTTTTCTGGATTTGATCCAGGAGGGAAATCTGGGTCTGATCCAGGCCATGGTTAAGTTCGATTATACGAAAGGCTTTAAATTCAGTACCTATGCTTCCTGGTGGATCAGGGCAGCCATTTTGAGGGCCTTTGCGGAGAAATCGAGAACCATTCGAATTCCCAACTATCTTTTTGAGATCAAAGGAAAGTTGATGAAATCTTTTAAGGATCTTGTGAAGAAGTTGGGTCGGGAGCCCACTTCGCTGGAATTATCAAAGGACAGTGGAATTTCTTTGCACGATGTGGAGAAGATCCTGAATCTCATTGAAGAACCGATCTCTCTCGATATGTCTATTGGAGAAGAGGACAGTACACTGGAAGACCTGATCCCTGATGAAAAGAGTCTCTCGCCCAGTGATTCTTTGTTAGAAAAGGATTTGACTCATCAAATCCAGAAGCTCCTATCCGGCCTTTCTCCAAGAGAAGAAAAGATTCTCCGGCTCCGTTTTGGCATTGGAGAAGACGGGGAATGTACCCTTGAAGAAATCGGTAGGCAGTTCAATCTCAGTCGAGAGAGAATTCGACAGATCGAAGCCAAAGCCCTTGATCGTTTGAGAGATCCCAAACGCTATAAGGAAATTAAAGAATATTTTGAATGATTTTTTGAAAAGAAAACGAAACAGGGGCGCTCTTTGTTTGGTCAGGAGCGCCCCTTTTTAATTCTGGTTCGAGAGACTCATTCCTCTATCTGGATGGCCTCTACCGGACAATTTTCAGCAGCCTCCTTACATGTCTCCTGTGTATTCTCAGGAACCTCGTCACCTTTGACACGAGCCTTGTCATCATTCATCTCAAAGACTTCCGGGCAAGTTTCTGCACAAAGTCCACATCCGATACAGGTTTCCTCGTCTATGATTGCTCTCATTCACCGTTCTCCTTTCCGTTTTCTTCCTTTATTTTATTATTCATAATCACTTTCTTGAAATCAAGTCGCCCTTCTAAATTTATAGTAGAGGGATCCGAAAACCACACCCATTCCGATCAACATCACGACAGAGACGATTGTCTCTGCCGAATTTAAGCGGGTGGCTGCTTTTTCGTAGGTGGCTCCAATCCACCACCCCAAAAAACCTAGAAAGAAACATCGGAACATCGAACCCAAAAAGGTATAAATGGTAAAGGGCTTGATCGGAATGCGCAGTAGACCGGCAAAAATGGAAACCAAAGAAATGGGGAAGACGGGGATCGCTCGGGAGAGAAAGATGCTCAAGCCTTCTCCTCTTCCTTGGAATCGTTTCTCCAATCTTTCTATCTGATCCCAGTCCACATCCAAGAACCGTTGGAGCCGCACCACCAGGGCCTTTCCTCCATAAAAACTGATCATATATCCAATATAGGAACCCAGGGTCGAGGCGATGGAACCGGGAAGAACAATGGTCCAAAGAATCTGAAGAAAGGCATTGGAGATGGAGATTCCGGGAGGGATGAGAACGGCTCCCGCGCCCATAATGATCAGAGGGGAGGGAATGGGGACGATGATTTGCTCAATGATCACGCCGATGAAGACCGAGAACTGGCCATAGGTCCTCATCGACTCCACGATCCACTGGGTAATTTCTGAGATCAAGAATGACCTCCATCCGTATGTCATTGCAAACCCGCAGCGCCACCGCTGCGGGAGAATCAACCTCTATGAGCAAAACTTTAAATTTTAAGTACCCACTCCCTGCCTTCGTCCCGCAAGGCGGGGCGACGCGCAGGGATGGAGTGCGAATTTACGAATTTATATTCGCCCTTGCCGTTACAGCCTTTCTATCCTCCAGCTCAGACCCGAATCTGAATGCCGATGGGCGATACTTCATAACCTCAGTTCAAACTTCCGTCAAGCGATTTCTGTCATTTTTTGACGCATCCAATCGTGGGACTCTCTCTCTGAACTCTCTTTCCTTTTCATTTTCCTTCTGTTAAAAAGAGGCCTAATGAACACATCTTTAAAAAAGCGAGTGGCTTTGATTTTTGTGATTATCTCTCTTTTTACGGGGGTGATCATAGGATTGATCGTCAATTCTGTCATCACCAACCGCGTGATCCATGAAACCCAGGAGAGGGTGAAAGAGGCTCTGAATACGGCCCGATGGGTTTATAACTCCAAATTGAGCGATATTGACCGGACGATTCATTTGACTTCCATCCGATATATACTGAAAGGGGCGCTCCAAAAGGAAAAGGTCTTATCCATAAAAGACGATTTGAACAGGCTGATGACTGATGAAGGATTGGATTTTCTAACCTTGCTGGACCGGAAGGGAACCGTCTTGCTGAGGGCTCATTATCCCGGAATGTCGGGAGATAGTTTGACAGACGATCCTTTTGTTAAGGACGCCCTTAATAATAAACCCATTTCAGGAACCCAGGTGCTCTCGAGGAACGAATTATCAAAGGAAGGAAAAGCTTTAGCGGAGAAAGCAGTATTTTCCCTCGTTCCGACACCCAAGGAAAGACCCATTGAAAAATTAGATCAAACCTCCGGAATGGTATTGAAGTCGGCTTATCCGGTCGTGGATGCCAAGGGGAAGGTTTTAGGTGTTCTGGTGGGTGCCATCCTTCTTAACCGTAATTACGAAATTGTGGATCGGGTTAAAAATATCGTTTTCAGAGATGCAAAATACAAAGGGAAGGAAATCGGGACGGCCACCCTCTTCTTAGGGGAGTGGAGGATATCCACCAATGTCACAGACAAAGAAGGACATCGGGCGATTGGAACCCGTGCCATGAAAGAAGTCCAGGAACAAGTCCTCCAGAACGGATTGCCCTGGATACATAGGGCCTATGTGGTCGACGACTGGTACATTACCGCCTATGAGCCCATCCGCGATTTTCAAGATAAGATTGTTGGAATGCTTTATGTGGGAATACTGGAAAGTAAGTACACGGTGTTAAAAGAGAGGTTGATCCTCCTCTTTATGTTTGGAATGTTGGTCTCCGTAGCCATCTCTTCTTTTCTCTCCTTTAGAATTCTAAAAAAAGGGTTTTGGGAGAATATGAAATCCGATCAGAAGCAATAACGATGTCACCCCCCAAGTTCTTCACCATTTTTCCACCTTTACTTGCATTGTAACCCGTCCAAAAAGTTGATACCATTTAAGGGTATAAAGGAGAACTGATGAAAACAGAAATCTGCCTCCTTGATTTGGATTACGAGGAGATGGATGGAAATATCTCCATCATTCTTTACGGGAGAACCCCTGATCGATGAAAAGGGAAACCTGAAAATCAGGGGATTGGAGAAGGTGAGGAGGGACTGGTCCAACCTTGCAAAAAGCATACAAGAGGAGATTCTCAAACTGATTTTGGGCAAGAAAGATATTGAAGCAGCTGTGAAATTAGTAAAAGATGGGATAAAGATGCTGAAGAATCTGAAGGTTGAATTAAAGGACCTCGTGGTCTATGAGCAGCTGACCAAACCCATCGGGGAGTATAAATTAATCTCACCCCATATCTCCGCAGCCAAAACATTGATGGCCAAAGGCATCCCCGTCAACGCAGGAAGCGTGGTGGGATTTGTGATTGAAAAAGGTTCAGGTTCGATCAGTGAGAAAGCTCAGCCCATCGAATTCGCAGACCTGAAAAGAATCGATACCGATTACTACATCCATCACCAAATCCTACCCGCTTCTCTGAGAATTCTCAAAGTCCTGGGCGTGGATGAGAAAAAATTACTGTAAATAAAGACAGCTCACTTTCGTCCAAATTAGGAATTTGGCTGATGCTTGGATTGCAGCACTCAGACTGTCATTCCCGTGAAACTTGTCCTCGCGAAAGCGGGGAACGGGAATCTAGAGAGCAAAAATCGATACTCCTGGATTCCCCGCATCAAGTGCGGGGCAGGCTCTGCTGGAGTTTATCCCGATGAAAATCGGGGCAGGAATGACAAACCCCAAAGACAGCAACCTGAATCTCAGAAGTTTGAAAATGTGCCAAAAATTCCAGAAAAACAGCGCTTTCCTCCAACAATGCGCTTAATTAGGACAGCGATGAAATATGGTCAGCTATAGTTTAGCAGCCGGTTCTGGAAATCGTTTCAAATTGTCCGGACGATTTTTGAAATAGGCGTTACAAATTCGATTTTTCTAATCTGCCTTTGAAAAGATCGCGGCACAGATTTCACACCTGAAACCGGCTGTGCAGTTCACCTCCTAATCATCGATTATATCTGGATCTGAGGGCTACTGGTAGGATGTATCCGAATTGATGAAGCTCGTCGAAGCATGGGTTACCCTCACCCACCAAAACTCTTAGAGAGCAATCTCCCTCGTTTCCTACATCAGGTCAAGGAGCAGCCGCTGGAATTCTCCGGATTCCGCAAGGATACGGTGAGCGGCATCCCGTGTTTTGTCCACCTCCTCAGGCGACAGCTTAAGGGCGGTGGGTAACCTCTTAAAGTGCCTTCGCTCCGTTTCATCCTTCAAAACATCAAACTTCACTTCAACGACATAAAACTGAATATCACCGCAGGAACCCGGTGAGGTAAAAACCGCTCCTCCCTTGCATCTCTCAGTCTTTATCTCATTCGCCCAGGAACCGACGCTTTCTTTCAAGAGGGCTATGGTTTCTTTGTTGTACCGGTCGATCGCGATCGAGGAGTAAGAAGCAAGCATGACGCCGAAAGTGGGAATGTCTTCTGTCTTGTCCCACTTGGTGTCGGGTTCTGTTTCAGCGTTCACCACGATCAAGACCACTTTGCGGACCTTTTCCATCGGAGTCCCTTTAATTGTTCCCCAGACGCTCCCTCTGACGATGACCCGGTCAAGAACGGCCTTCAAACCCAGATTATCCCCCACCCCGCCATCGACCAGATGAACATATGGCTTCTTTTCAGGATCTAAAAATGGGGCTATATCATTGAGCAGATGAAACTGCCGCTCTAGGATTTCGCGGCCTTCTAAGACTTTCTCGAATCCCTCCGGTGTCTTAAAACCGCAGGTCCCAGCGTAGTTCCGCAAGGTGATGGGGGTAAGCGCCATAGGAATGGCTGATGAGGCGGCGGCAGCCCTTGCCACGGGGAAAAGAGAGAGGTCTGAACAGATCAGATCAAAGGCCTCTTGAGTAAACCCTACCCTGGTCCCATGCGTCATTTCCGTGGCGTTCATGATGATGAAGGGGCCTTTTCGGGCTGCGATATCACCAAAGGTACCCCCTTCGAAAGCATGCTTGTCATAATATTCAGCAGCCAGATCACTCCGAGCGAAGGCCGGCGACAAAAGCCGCACCCAATTGGCAACATTGAACAGGGCTCTTAAAATAAGACTTCTTTGAATGTTCTTCTTCAAAAACTTGCTTTCAAAATCTTCAAAGATGCGGTCTCCAAAGAGGCCGTAATACCCTGCCGTGAAACTTCCTCCGGAGACACTCGATATCCCATCCACCTCATCCAGAAGCCGCCGCTTTCTTCCGTCAAGAACGATTTCAGTCTTTCGCAATTCTTCGAGAACGCCATAGGAAAGTGCAGCCGCCCGCATCCCTCCACCTGAAAAAGTGAGGAACAGAAGCAGACTGTCTGAATTTTCAGGATTTTTCATGGTGGCTGCTCTGTAACCTGCATCAAGGCGAACCTCTTTAATCGGCTGATTGACCGGGTAGTGGGCACACCCCACAGTAAAAGAGAAAGCCAGCAGGAGCGCATCCATGAGGATGCTCTTCTTGTTTAACCTAAATACGTTCCTGCTCTTGTCTTTCAATTCTTGCCTCCATTTCTTAATCGCCTCAGGATTTCCCACGCCACCTTCTTCCAGGTTTTCTATGGGGTGATGTAATGGATTTCTATATTCTTACCATTTATTTGAGGGGAGGGTAAAGTGGGTTATGAACAGTTCATGGGTTCACTGAATCGTCGGAGACGCCGAAAGCAACACAGCTTGTCAAAACTTGCTATAGGGAAGGTATATCGAATCGGAACTTGGAACCGACGTGATGACCATCCTGCAGTGTATCTGGGGGAAGAGAGACCGGTACGATTTGTGGATTACCGATGTAAGAGTGTATGCTTCTCGAAATCGTTCGTTTCTCGATTACAGAAAGTAGTCTTCAAAAAAGCGGTTGCGGATCCACCTATAAATCATTGCTGGAAACTATACCCATGAATCGAAGATTGCGGGATGAAAGCAAGCATAAATAATACCGATCAAGCTCAGCGATGCGTTGTTTGCTACCTTCAATGGACCGATTTGTTAGGTCGTAACTTTCGCTTGAATGAGAAGTCCTGAGATGTTTTGTTTTTCTGATGGAGCCTGGAATGCCTTGTGGACTTGGGTCGCGGTCCATTGGGTGGTGCTTCCACCGGACTCAGCCGTCCCCTGCATGGTGCTCCCGCTCACGCGGCCGGTGTAGTTGGCATTGCCGATACTGAAGTTGATCAGATCACCGCTCAGCTTGCCATTGACCGGGGTGATATTGGCTCCGGATTTGAGCGTCCCGGAAAACGTCTGAAAGCTCTGCTTGAGCGTGAGTTCGCCTTCCGGAAGTTTCCATGAGCCTTCCACTTTTGCCGGTACAATCCAGAGAAGAGCCGTGTAATAGTCGCAATCGTTCCGTTCCACAGTGGCGTTTTGGTCGGCTGTCCATCCTCCCATCGTGAAGGTATTCGACACAATGCGGGTACCCGGCTTGAGATTGAGAATGCGAGGACGAAGCCTAACATTGATCTCGGTCAGCAGAAACATCGTAATCACGGAAGCCTGGGAGAAATCACTCTTAAACAGGTCTGCCTCAATGAATTGGGCTTTGTCGGCGACCCCTTCCTTTGCGGCATTGCGTTTCGATAGCTCAACCATGTCAGGATTGTATTCGATCCCGAGACCGCGGGCGCCACGCTTCGCGGCAGTGATGACCGTGCGACCGTCACCGGAGCCGAGGTCTATCACGTAATCTTGGGCCGTGACTTTCGCCATGTCGAGCATTTTGTCCACCAGCTCCTGGCAGGTTGGCACCCATTGCACATCCTTGCCCTCCTGACGAACCCTTGGTTCGTACTCCGCGCTTGCTGCAGCCTTCGCAAACACACCGGTGGCGATTATGGACAAACATAGCATGCACAACGACTGACGCACGAAACGAGATGAAATCATACGTTTTCTCCTCCTGGTTGATTTTAGTTTCAGATAAGATTAGACAAGAACTCACTTTAGGATGAGTTAAGTAACCAAGACAATTAACTCAACGTTAGCGGTTTTGGACAGAAAAGTAAATGAGGGGAAAGCCATATTTTTGGGTTAGGAATCATATATTTTTCACCCAGGGGTGAGCGAGATCAGATAAGTAATCCTTGCGGGGGATGTCGGGTTCGCCTATTTCGATTATAGTAATCTTAAACCTTCAACCAAAAATCGATCTTACTGACTACAGGAAGAACTAATCAGGTCTTGAGGTGCCAATCCTGTCAATCAGTATTTGCATCCAGCAATTCCCTTTCATTCTCCTTTTGAATTATTAAATCGTCAATGGTCTGCGGAGATCTTTGTTCCTGCCCTTGTGGTCGAAGATTAAAATAGGGTGATATGATTGGGCGGCTATTCTTTGCTGCGCTTGCGGAAATGAGATTTGTTACCTTGTAACTTCACTGTTTTTTAAAATTCGATGGATTTATTTGACCGTGATCTCAAACTCTCTTGTCCTGATCCTTCGAATTTTGTTTGCTTCTCAACCGCTCCTCAACCCGTCGCCATACGTCCTCCTCTTTTTTGTCCGGATTCTTTTCAAAGAAGTCCTTCCACGCCAGGCCCATTTCCTCTCTCATTATCTGCATTGCACGCAAAAATGCAACTTCCCATTTCAATGAGTCGTTCCTGATGTCTATTCCCACTTTTGTTTTATGGTCCAGCTAAGAGCTCTCCGATATACAAGTTGATGATCAATGAATAATTATGATGAAAAAAGATGACTACCGATGAATTATTATAGGATTCTTAATAAGCGATGTCAAGAGGAGTTTTGTAGCGCCGTGCAATTCAGACACTATAGAGGTCCACATTCGGGCAGGAGGCCGTTTTAGGGTCGAAGGTGTTCGATGGTGGGTCGACAGGTCGACGCCCCCCACACTGGGGATCTTACGGTAGGACGTTTCGAAGTTGATAGGTATTT
>CAYGWV010000099.1:0-3757 GCA_964353925.1 uncultured Syntrophaceae bacterium
AAGGGTGATGAAATTGGGGAGGAGAAATTCCTCTCGAAATTTTATGCTCTTTATCCAAGAGAGTGAGAAGACATTTCACCGATTAGGGATTGTGGTGAAAAAGGAAATTGGTCCGGCAGCGTTTCGGAATCGAATGAAACGTTACATCCGAGAATTCTTTCGCCTGCATAAGCATAAAATCAAAGGTTCTTACGATATTATTTTGATGATTAAAAAGGGGTGTTCGCTCAATCGATATCAGGAAGCGGAGAAAGAACTGAGAGGCCTCTTCATTTTATGAAAAAGAGAACGACCCACGAGTGGATTAGAGAAGGGATGATCGTCCTGATCCACCTCTATCAGCATACGGTTTCGCTCCTCCTTGGTCCCTGTTGTCGTTTCACTCCTCCCTGCTCCTCCTATGGTTTGCTGTCGATTCAGCGTTTCGGAATCATAGAGGGAGCTTGGCTGACGTTCAAGAGAGTTATCAGGTGCCATCCTTTCCATCCAGGCGGATACGATCCAGTTCCCGAAATAATCAAAAAATACTAGAGAGGAGTCTTAGGACAAGGATTACATGGAAAAAAGAGCTATCTATGCAATATTATTGACATTTTTAGTTATAGTCGCTTGGAGTTTGATCCAATCAAAATTCTTTCCTGAACCCCATAAGACGCAGCCGCAGGAAGTAACGAAAGAAGAGGCATCTTCTCAGGAAAAGGCAGCGGAAAAGAAGACAGAGATAAAAGAAACAAAGGTCTTAAGGGAGGGAAAATCCCCTGACAGGCCAAAGGGAGTTCCCCAGAAGGAAATCTCTGTCGAGACCCAGAATTACTGGGCAGTCTTCACGTCCGAGGATGCGAGATTAAAGCATTTCAGACTTAAGAGCTATAAGAACAGAGCGGAAGAATCACCTTTCGCAATAAAACTGATCCAATTCGTTGATGAAGTTATCGGTAAGAAGGCGGAAGGATCCAGAAAGCCGGAACCTCTCGATCTCGTTAATACAAGGGAAAACAAGAGTCTTCCTTTGGGGCTAACCTTTAACAGGGCTAATCTACCTGTCGAGGAGAATTGGGAGGTTGATAAAGACCAACTCCGTTTGGTGCAAGAGGGTGAAAAGGGTGAGATCACTTTTTCGAGAAATCTGGAGAACGGGTTGAAGATATTGAAACGCTTGAAGTTTACGTCGGATCAATACACCATCAACCTGGAAGTGGAGGTTCAAAACAATTCCTCAAAAGAAATCACCAGTCAATTGGGACTTGAATGGATCGGAGAGGTTGAGTTAGCAAAGCTGGCCAAGGAGGACAACAAAGATTACGGATTGAAATACTCCTTCTTGAGGAATGAAAAGGTGGAGAACAAGGTGTTCGGAGGAGCATCCACCTCGGGCTGTATCCCGGGTTGTGAAAGCCAGAAGACGAACGTCGAGCCTTTCGAGGTTACAGAGAAAGGCGAAATCAAATGGTTTTCCTTTGAGGGGGAATATTTCACTGCCCTCTTAATCCCTCCGGCATCAAAAGAGATGACCGTGGCAGTAAAGGGGTCTGAAAAGGATCCGCTGAAGGCAGAGATCATCCCTCCCCGTGTTTCCATTTTTCCCCGGGAAAAGGTGAACATTGCGTACCAGGTCTACTTGGGTCCCAAGGATGAAGACCGGCTGAAAGCATTGGGGGTTGGCGCGGAAAAGCTTGTAGATTTTGGGTACTTTACGATCGTTGCCAAACCTCTCCTGTGGTTCGTAAGGTTTACGCACAAGGTTACAGGAAATTATGGGATCGATATCATCATCATTAGCATTCTTATCAAGATCATCTTTCTGCCTTTGACACAGATCAGCTTCAAATCAATGAAGGAGATGCAGAGGGTACAGCCGGAGATGAATCGGCTCAAGGAGCAGCACAAGAATGATAAGGCAAGGCTTCAGCAAGAGATCATGCTCCTTTACAAGAGGAGGAAGATCAACCCCATGAGCGGCTGTCTGCCTATGCTCATTCAGATCCCGGTATTCATTGCTCTTTATAACGCGCTTCAGAATGGGATCGAGATGAGACACGCCCCCTTCTTCCTTTGGATTATGGATCTTTCCGCAAAAGATCCCATCTATGTCACTCCAATTATTATGGGCGCAACCATGTTCATCCAGCAGAAGATGACCCCTACAGCGGGCGATCCGGCGCAGGCCAAGATGTTTCTGCTGATGCCGGTGATGTTCACCTTTCTCTTCCTCAGTTTTCCGTCTGGTCTGGTTTTGTACTGGTTGATCAATAATGTCTTATCAATCGCCCATCAATATTATTTGAATAAAAAAATATGAGGTCTGAATCTTGGAAGAAATCGAGATTGCCAAGGAGCTCACAATAGGATTACTTGAGCGGATGGGGGTCAAGACGGAGGTAGAAGGATTCTTAAAAGAAGGAAATCTCTGCTTGGAAATCAAGGGAGACCAAGAGGGGGTCCTTATTGGAAAACATGGTCGGACCCTGGAATCGCTTCAGATGCTCATTAACCGAATGGTCAACAAGAGGCTGAAAAGCGCCGTGAGAGTAGTCTTGGATATCGACGACTATCGTAAAAGAAGGATAGACACCATGGCTAATATCGCCTCTCGATTGGGTGAAAAAGCAAAGAGGATAGGACACTCCTTAACAGTCGGTCCATTCAATTCTCATGACAGGAGGATTATTCACCTTACACTTAAGGAAGACCCATACCTCGAAACGGAGAGCCTTGGAGAAGGGGAGTTAAAGAAAGTCAAAATTATCCCGATCAGGATAGAGGGATAACCTCTTGAAATAGCTTCAATAAAAGTGAACAGAAAGTCCGCGCTCAGTTCTTCAAAAAGAATCCCATTAAAGGAAGAAGAGACGATTGCAGCCATTTCAACTCCATTTGGCGAGAGTGGGATTGGCGTCGTCCGTATCAGTGGTTCATCTGCTGAAGCCATCGCCAGGAAGTTATTTAAGTCAAAAAGAGACCAATCTTGCTTTATTTCTCATCACTTCCAATATGGGGAAATCATAGATACTGAAAGTGGAAAAGCTGTTGATGAAGTGTTGATTGTGGTGATGAAATCTCCAAAGACTTATACCAAGGAAGATATTGTGGAGATCCATTGCCACGGAGGGTATTTCATTTTGCAGAAGGTATTGGAACTTGCATTAATGCAAGGGGCCAGAATGGCCCATCCAGGGGAATTTACAAAGCGAGCGTTCCTTCATGGCCGAATCGATCTCACGCAAGCTGAGGCCGTGATCGATATGATCAAGGCCAAAACCATGGTTGGTCTAGAAATCGCTAACCAGCAACTCAAAGGATGGCTGTACAGAGAAATGGCCCAACTCAAGACCAGCTTGGTTCAGCATCTGGCCCTGATCGAAGCCCATATCGATTTCCCAGAGGAGGAGATGGACCCGATCCCTTTGAGAGAGATGGAGCAAGATATGGAGGGAATGGTTCAGAAATTAGAGGGATGGGTCGCCTCCTACGAAGAGGGAAAGATCTTTCGTGAGGGAATCTCATGTGCCATCATTGGAAAGACCAATGTTGGTAAATCGAGCCTCCTCAATGTTCTCTTGAAAGAGGAGAGGGCTATCGTCACCCCGATCCCCGGGACAACCCGGGATGTGATTGAAGAGGTCCTGAATATCCACGGAATTCCAGTGCGGTTGATTGATACCGCAGGTTTCAGAAAAGTAAGAGATTCCGTTGAGCAAGAAGGGGTGAGGAGAGCAAAGGAGCGATTGGCAGGCTCCGATTTCGTCTTGTTAATGCT
>CAYGWV010000100.1:0-9773 GCA_964353925.1 uncultured Syntrophaceae bacterium
AGCACTGGAACGTGTCGCCTCGGCTCCTTCGGAAGGCCGTCTCTGGAATCCCAGACATAACCAGCACCAACGTGGTCCGGCTGAGAAAAGAATAAGCACTGTTCCCGCCTATGAAGGCAGGTCATCTATTCGCTTATAGCGTCGGCTGATCTTGAGTAGTGCGTACTTCAATGACACGGAACGAATCCCACATAAAATCTCAAAGAAAAAGTCTTTCCGGACAGCGAGGAAGTATAAATAATTTATGATCACAACGGCGAGTATGATAGAGGATGGTACGATGTCCATAAGGCCCAGAGTTTGGGTTATTCAGTGTCTCCAGGATTTCTCAAAACTTTTCATGAGCGTACAGAAAGACATAGATGAACAAGGATAACTTCCTGAAAGCAGTAATTGACACGTTCTGCATAAAAGTATAGATTTCTTTCAGTAATCCTCAAGAAACTGGAGACGTGCCGGACTTGGATACGAAGAACGATTATGGCTTACGGTCGATTTCGGACAAGATTATGGAATAATTAGGTGGAATTTCGGGGTCAAACCTCATCTAAAGACAGGCATTGCTGGCCGGCCACTGAAGTAAACGTGAAACGCGGGGTGAAGGAGGAACCGATGAAAAAGTTCATCTATGTTACAGTTGTTTTGATGCTCATGTTGATATTCATCGGGTGTGTTGCAACGATGACGCCGGAACAGCGTAAAGAACTATATGATTCGAGGGAAAGTTATAATCTGACGGAAGGAGTGGGCAACAAGCCTTTCGTTGGGAGCCCCAACAATCTGGACGCGCGTGGTCAATTGCCGATACTTACATGGTAGTCTGCGACTGGGCGAACCAGATGAAATGGGATCGAAGCCCTCTGCACAAAGACAGAAGGTTAATTTTTTGACCGAAAGGTGTAGCCTTCAAAAAAGAAAATCCATATTCAATTTTCAAACAACAAAGGGCAGGGTCTTGCCCTTTTTTGTTTATTTCCTTCCGTAACCATCAAATCCAAAATCAACTTGCAACTGCGGCTTTGTGTAGGTGTACTCGTCAGTAAGAAGGCAATTTATCCGTGTCTGTCAGGTCAAGTTTTATTTAGGAAACATTGATTTCTTTCTCTCGGCGGGGACTCTTCAGGAACGATACTGAGAACCAGTTTCGCGATGTTGTGGGTCAATTGAAACAGCCTTGACATCAAGTTTGAAGGGGAACGTTATTAAAAATATTCACTTCTCCAATCTCGATTCGAGGTTACGAACGGCTTTGCTGATCCCTGACGTACAAATCTTTAGATATACCTCGCACGCCCTGGCATCAGCAGCCCCAATTTATGACTCAAACTGCATGAAACCAGCGCTCTCACCCTTGAAACGTCTCCCTTTTTTCTCGGTACAATTCTTACACTTTTCAAGCCGATAATTGTATTAAAGGGGGCCTGATTTGCAATTGCGGATAACAATGATCTCTGACGATCTTCACCATGAGAAAAAATGCATTCAGGTTCCAATGCCGCAAGAGTTTTAACGGCCCAGGGTTGATATAAATCGCCAAACAGCGCCTTAAACCACTTGAAATGATTTCCCAATATGTTTGAAGTCTCTCGTCTCTTGCCGTTCCAGTTTGGCTCTAATCTCTTCAAATTTCCTCACAGTTTCTTGTTTGTACAGGCGTTCTCCACATTTGATACAAACCTCAGCCTGTACTTTCAAGATCGCCGTGTGAACTCCCCCGCGCAAGAGCTTTTCTACCTGTTTCTCTACCAGGTCTCCATTGCAAACTGGGCATCTACTAAATGGCATCGTCATTATCTTCTCCTTTCTCGCCAATCGATCCATAAATTAGGATTAGGTCGATATACTGTAATCAAGACTGTCCATTGGTTAACCTCGTTATGTGCCCAGACACTATGAACTGGATCGCCACCAAATGTTCTGCCGAATATCAGACAACTCGGATATGGTTTTTCTGTAGGGTAATCTTCAATAATCTCCCCGTGAAGAACTGAAAAGTAGATTTCATCAAACGTAAGTCGATCTGCTTCAGCTTCTTCGTCAGCATGATCAGTGATTCTCACTCGATTTGATCGGATCGCCTCAACAATTTTAGCGATATCCATTTCTTATTATCTCGTAGATACTCCTTTAAGATTAAGGACTTTTGCACTATTAAATTACAGTAACAAAATGATTGGGGTTAAACAAGAGACAATTTTGACTTTTGATGGGATCCATTGGGGGCAAAGCATGGGATTAAACAATGCAAAGGAAAACCAGTCATTCCCCTACATCCGAAGGAGTCGCTCGCGTCTTGATGGTAGCTGTTAGAATTTCTTTGTTTTTTATCATGTGATTGGCAGGGGGATGTTGTTGAAAATATTCACTTCTCCAATCTCGATTCGAGGTTACAAAGGGCTTTGCTGACCGCCCACGCACAAACCTCGCAATCTCTGCTATTAAATGAAAATAGGGACACCTCCCCTTTTCAAAAACGGGGATGTTTCTCTACTTTAATCTGATGTTCACGCTTCGCCAAGGGCTTCCAGATCTGCGAGATCTTTTTTCCTTCCCAACCTCCTCTTATTGGATATAAACTCCTTACGCCCAATATAATAGACCAAAACGTCTCCGTACTTTCCTTCGATCCGTCCGGAAGCAGCTTCTTCCCAGGAAACGCCAGTGATTGATGTCACGATATCGACCCTCACAGGAGGGAAGCCAAGTTGCACGACTTTATCTTCTACTTCAAAATCCGATGCCGATAATTCCACAGAACCGAATCCAAAATCGTTAAGAGCTGCCATAATACGCTGAGCATTGGTGGAATTGGGTTTTACGTAGATATCCATATCGCCCGTGTAACGGGGCGCACCGTAAAAGGCCAATGCATAAGCCCCCACGATCAGATACTCTACCTTATGAGCGTTTAATAACCCGAGCAGATCTCTGAAGTCTTTCTGTGCTTCCATGATGCTGTTTCCGTAAATAATCGACTGCTGCGACTCGTTCCTCAGGGGTTTTGCTCAGCCAGTAACTAAGGTCTTCTTTGATGGATGAAAAATTCCGAAGATCACGTTTATTAACAACTTTCCGGATCATATTTTTAAAATATCATTAATCAAGATGGGAGTAAAGAAAAACCCTTCTTTGTTCTTTTCAAAATCCGCGGGATACCACTCTTCTATTGCGTTTAATTTACCCCGTTAGAAAGTAGAAGACTTTCTAACGGGGTTTACTCTGGATTGATCAAGGGGTAGCCTGCGTTTCTCCATGCCTCTACGCCGCCGACGAGGCACTTAACGTTCTCATATCCCATGGCGATATACTTGGCTGCCTGACCGGCAGCGGTCGCTTCCTTGTGTCAGCCGCAGTAAAAGACAATTTCTTGGCCTTTCGAAATCGAGGGAAGCTTTGATTTAAATGTATTGAATGAAATCGCTCCTTCGAGCTGCAACTTTCTGAACTTCTCTTCATCTTCGTAGGCGCAGACGAGTAACACTTTCCCGGATTTCAATTTGTCATAAACTTCCTCTGCTGTGACGCGCTTGGGTTCCGACATGATTTGCCTCCTTCTCGTCCAATCCGATTTTCTCCACTATTTTATATCTCGTCTGATTAAATAATCAACATTTTTCAGACAGGCGAAAGATCCAAAGTTCAGCTTAGGTTGACTTTATACGTATCCTCTTTATCGTAGACCTGAGGACTGTATTCGATCACAAGCGTATCTTCCAGCCCGTAGAAGCGATGGCCGCATCGAGGTTTCACTCTGATTCTATTCCCTTTTTCGAGAATCCTTTCTTCCTTTTGAAGCGTGTCCATATCGATCAACAAGGCTTTTATCTTTCCTTGAAAGACATAGAAGATTTCTTCCTTCTTTTCATGGTAATGTTCCCCCCTGGAGTACCCTTTTCTGATTTCAAAGGCAGCTAAATGGCGCATCGTTTCCTGATAGGCAATCTGAACGAATTCCCCTCTTTCTTCCTCCCACCTTTTTGCTCCCGGGATTTCTCTTGTGTTGGGCAGTGTTTCAATGGTCACTTTATCCATAACATCTCCTTGTCTCGCGTATTCGGTTGTTTTTTGTTTCTCCGGTGATCTTTGATGTTCTACTCATCTTCTCTGGGCTTTGATTCTTCAGGAATGATGTTAAGATTCAACTTCTCCGTTTGCCGCATGATCATCAGCGTCGTTTTCACTCCCACTTTCTCTTCTGTTAACATCCGATGCAGATCATCAATACCCGCAACGGGTTGACTGTCGAAACCAACGATGATATCTCCCTCGGAAAGGCCAGCCCTGATCGCCGGGCTATTTTCTTCTATGGACACCACCAGGACGCCACTTTCAACGGGCAAATGGTGGAATCGTACAATTCGGCGAAGAAGTGGAACATTTTGACCTCCGAACCCGATATAGCTTCGTCTGATCTTACCTTCTTTGATGAGCCGGCCCGCCACAAATTTGGCTGTATTAATTCCAATAGCAAAGCAGATCCCTTGTGCGGCAAGAATCATAGCTGTATTGACTCCGATGACATCTCCCTGAGACGTGACCAGGGGTCCTCCCGAATTTCCCGGATTCAGGGCCGCGTCTGTTTGGATGATGTTGTCAATTAAACGACCCGAGATGGACCGGAGGGAACGTCCCAGTGCGCTGACCACTCCAGAGGTCACCGTGCACTGAAAGCCGTAGGGGTTACCAATGGCAATGACCAATTGCCCCACTCGAATTTTCTGGGAGTCACCCAAGGGGGTGGCCAAAAAATTTGCCCCATTGATCCTGACCACCGCCAGATCTGTATCGGGGTCCTCTCCTACCATATCTCCCTCAAAACGGCGTCCATCCGGCAGTGTCACCGCAATCTTGTCAGCGTGATGAACGACGTGACTATTGGTCAAAATGAAACCATCCGGCGTAAAGATGAAACCAGAACCCGTGCCCCTCAACTCTTCGGGCAGACGGTAACGAGTGCCCTGTTTCCCTCGTGGATTCGTCCGGACATCCAGATTGACTACGGATGGACTGACCCTCTCTGCAGCACTGATGACTGCCCGTGAATACGAATCAAGAAGATCATCGTCTGAGGGATGGACGGCATCAAAAATTCGCGCTTCCCCTGCTTTGATTCCCTCGTTTGATGCCAGTCGCAAAATGTTCTTAGGCATTTTTACGCCTCCCTTATCGCGTTTTCTCAGTTTTAGCTGACATTGAGCTTTTCATTGTTCTCCGTTAATTTAATCATTCAAAACCATTTTTTCAAATAGATTCCCTGCCTCCTGAAAGACGATTACTTATTGATTATCCAGGTATTTTCAATTATGATGCTTTATTAGTCAGTCCATAATTGTATGGACACGGAAGACTAAATCCCTCCTTCCCTCCCTTTACCCTCCGGGCCAGAGGCCCTCTTGGGCCGGCGGCAAAAGGGAGGAATTCCCCCTCTTTGGAGAAGAGGGGTTAGGGGAGATTTTCGAAGAGCATGTCTTCTCAATTATGGATTCCTTAGTAATTCAGGATCTACGATTTCGGAATCTCGAATTTGGCAATGACAATAAATCAATTGGGTTTGCATTATTAATCTTCCGAGCATTCCAAACGATTACCCTTCTTCCAGGAATTTTTTTCTAAAGTCATTCTGAACGGTGAAGATTTCTCTCTTGACAATCTTTTAAAATGGCAATTTCATCCTCCATCTGGATAAACGTTCCCCCCCACCTGCGACGGGAGCCATTGTACAGGAAGGAACGGGGGCGGACCTCCTAAAGAGCGATATGATCCGCAAGACCTACCTCGGGATGGTGAAACCTCCTACAACCTGTTTTGCCGCAGGGCACAGAGAATGATTCTGAATTAGCAAGCAGACGCAAGGAAATGGCAGAAAAACATTTATTTTCAAAAAATAATGAAGCAGTGGTGGAAGGGGCTCCGCGAGTGGGTTGCCTTTTTTTTCGGGCTCCCCGATGGCTCCGGCCACGGAGATCTCTGAGGTCTTATCCATGAAACTTTCACAGGTGGATGGAAGTTTGTCCAGATGGAGGATGGGGTCACACTGGGAACAGATCCCCAGTGTTGAAGCCCTGAAGCAAAGGGTGACCGATCACCCCCTTTCCCATCAGCTTGCCTATCGCGAAAGGAGATCGTCCTTCTAGTGTAGTGCCTCAGAAAAAGCTTTACACATTTTGTCATTCCGGACTTGATAAGCCTGCCCCGTACTTGATACGGGGGAATCCAGTGTTTTCGATCTGGATTCCCGCTGGAGTTCATCCCGATGGGAATCGGGGCGGGAATGATAACTCTTGGATCGTTGTAAAGAAGTGTTAGAGACACTGCACTAGAGTTGGTTGATCAAGTCCCGGAGAGGCTTTAAGATTCGTGGAAACTCGATCCATTTGTGAAATATTTTGCGATCTCTTTCCTATAAAATTCTCCTTTAAATTCAATATGATACAATACAAATTTCTAACGCTCCTTCATTTTTTTATTGACAAAAAGTTCTGTTTCCTTTAAAAAAGGGTACTAAGATAGTCAAAAATAGAGAGGAGGTTTCCGAAAGTGAAAGGAAAGACGTCTATGCCGGAAGAGAAATTGGTTTATGAACCTTCGGATTCGATTAAGATGAAAGCCTCCATTAAGCGCATGGAGGAGTACAGGGAACTGTATCAGAAGTCAATTAAAGATCCGGAGAAATTTTGGGGGGAACTTGCGGAGGGGCTCGACTGGAGCAAAAAATGGAACAAGGTATTGGAAGGGGACTTTAATAAGGCGGAAATCAAATGGTTTGTCGGCGGGAAACTCAATGCGAGTTATAACTGCCTCGACAGACACCTCAACACCTGGAGGAGCAACAAGGTGGCGCTGATTTGGCAGGGGGAGCCTCTGGAAGAGAACAGGTTTTTTACGTATCAGCAACTTCATTACCATGTTTGTAAGTTTGCAAATGTCCTGAAGAAGCTCGGAGTGAAGAAGGGGGATCGAGTGTCCATCTACTTACCGATGATCCCTGAGCTTCCCATTGCCATGCTCGCTTGTGCAAGAATTGGCGCGATTCACAGTGTGGTCTTTGGAGGGTTCAGCTCTGAAGCCCTTCGGGATAGAATCAATGATTGTGGGTCGAAATTTCTGATTACTGCGGATGGTTACTACCGAAACGGGAGGATCGTTCAAAACAAGATCAATGCCGATGAGGCGTTAAAAGATTGCCCCGGCGTTGAGAAGGTGGTTGTCGTCAAGAGACTGGGGATCGATGTGCCTTTTACGAAAGAAAGAGATGTATGGTGGAATGAGGAGATGGCAAGAGAGGACATCAAGCCTTCCTGTGAGCCCGTGCTCATGGATGCAGAAGATGTTCTTTTTATCCTTTACACCAGTGGGAGCACAGGCAAACCCAAGGGGGTCATTCATACCACAGGAGGATATCTCCTCTTTGTGTACCAAACCCTGAAGTGGGTCTTTGATATTAAAGAAGAAGATGTTTTCTTCTGTACAGCAGACATTGGATGGGTCACCGGTCACAGCTATGTCGTCTATGGCCCGTTGGCCCTCGGAGGGACCACTCTGATGTTTGAAGGTGTTCCAACCTATCCCAACCCTGACAGGTTCTGGGAGATCGTGGAGAGGTATAAGGTAAGCATTTTTTACACTGCGCCCACAGCCATCCGGGCAATCATGCGAGAGGGCGAGGCGTGGGTGAAACAAAGGGGTCTTTCCAGCCTGAGGCTTCTGGGTTCGGTGGGTGAACCCATTAATCCGGAGGCATGGAAGTGGTATTACACGAACGTCGGTCAGGAGAGGTGTCCCATTATGGATACTTGGTGGCAGACCGAGACCGGGGGATTTTTGATCAGCCCCTTGCCCATCACCCCTTTGAAACCTGGATCAGCCACCTTTCCTTTCCCCGGTGTTGTTCCAAAAATTATAAGGGAGGATGGAAGTGAGTGCGACGTGGAAGAGGGGGGATCTCTGGTCATCACCAATCCATGGCCGGGGATGTTGAGAGGTTTCTGGAACGATCCGGACCGGAAGAGATTTAGGGAAACCTATTTCACTGTTTTTCCGGGTCAATACTTTACCGGTGATGGGGCAAAGAAGGATAAGGACGGCTATTATTGGCTCATGGGCAGGATCGACGATGTCATCAATGTTTCGGGCCACCGGATCGGAACAGCGGAGGTGGAAAGCGCCCTTGTGTCTCATCGTTCCGTTGCGGAGGCAGCCGTGATCGGTATTTCTCACGAGGTGAAGGGTCAGGGGATCTATGCTTTTGTCAGTCTGAAGGCTGGTTTGAAGGGCAGCGAGGAGTTGCGGAAGGAGCTTCTGGCCCACGTGCGAAAGGTCATCGGGCCGATTGCAACACCAGACAAGCTTCAATTTGCTGATGCTCTTCCCAAGACTCGGAGTGGAAAGATCATGAGGAGGATATTGAGGAAGATAGCAGAAGGCAAGATCGAGGAGTTAGGGGATACCTCCACCCTGACCGATCCAAACGTTGTCATTCAGCTTGCTGGAGAGAGGTTGTAAACCCCGCACCCGTGTCAAAACACGGGGCTTCCTTTGGCGGAAACCACGCACCTTTGATAAGCGGCGTGGTAGATATTTCGATGCGTCCCCGCATTCCTGTTCTGAAGAAGAGAGATTTAGGGGGGCGGGGTAAACGAGCAATTATCTGTGCGACGAAATGAGTCATTGGCCTGTCCTCGGTAAAATGGGGCCGAGGACAGGCTATCCTTCCATACCATTTCAAACCATCAGACGATGACTTTCTCGATAGCGAAGCTGAACCGCCTTCCTAAAGAGGAGAGGAATCCGATATACCTCCGCCTTGTTCCTGAACCCATCTTCGAGATGTTTCAAATTGACCGTCAAACCCTCATGAATCAATTCGGAGAAAGAGTCGTCACGGGAATTTTTCCTCCTGACGAAAATTTTGCATGCATCGAGGTGAGATACAGAGTGGGGGACAAAGACTGTATCTACTCGTGTCAGGTTTCTTTAGAGGCCTTCATGCAAAGTCTCTATCTTGACTTTCTGATCATCAATGATCCTTTTTCGGAGAGGTTCAATGTAGATGTCGACGAATTGGGGAGGGATACCCTACTCGGCACACGGTCGAGGAATATCCCTGAAGAGATTCGGGCCATGGAGGCTGGTCTCGCCCCTGGGATGGTCAGACATGGATTACGTCTCTTGAAGGAATTTGTCAAGTCTCTGGAAGCGTTCATGGCGCCGTTGGAGCTGAAAACGATCACCATGGGTGCTTTTTTTTATCACAATGCCATATTATGGGAAAGACATGGATTCACCTATTTCAAGGGCGGCAAGATGATGGAAAGGATCCACAAAGAATTTCAACCGGGGGGGGTGCTCTACCAAAAACTGGATGATTCAACCCCTTTTCGTAGAAAGGGAATGGAGAAAACGGTGAGGGGAAGGAGTTGGGCGATCTATGATGGCATTTTTGTTGAAGCCTTTGATGAGGAGTGGGAAAGCCCAAAAATGTACAGGATGCTGGCAAGAAATTTCGAGGTCAGTACATTCCCAGGTCAAATCTACTGATAACCAAGTCCCAAGCCGATCGAATTTGATCTCACCATAATCCGTCAAATCAAGAAAGAAACTCAACTCGCTGTCACATTAAGCCTGGGAGAACGACCGGATGAAGATTTAGAGGCATGACGCAAAGCGGGCGCTGACCGCTACCTCCTCCGCTTTGAAACCTCAGATGAGGGTCTCTATCATTCCATTCACCCCTCCCTCCCTGGAAGAGTATCCGATCGTTTGGCGATGCTGAA
>CAYGWV010000101.1:0-17039 GCA_964353925.1 uncultured Syntrophaceae bacterium
CCGGATGGATTGCAGGGCCATGCTCAAATCACAATCAACACAGAAACTCAGCAGGAGTTTGTCAGACTGACCGCTACCCCAATGAGCAGTGTTCTTGATCAGACTGGAATTCTAAATGTTACTTTCGAAGCAGAGGCGTATTTAGTAAATCCAGTTTCCAGTTATTCCTGGAACTTTAATGGAGATGGAACCCTCGAAATTACAGGCTCTGAAGCTACGGTTATAGCCCAGTATCAACTCCCAGGGATATATTTCCCGAGGGTTACGGTTACCGATAATCAGGGCAATATTTACACAGAAACGACCGTTGTTCATGTCCTCTCCAGGGAAGAGATGGATGCCCTATTAAGGTCCAAGTGGGAGGGAATGAAAGGAGCACTCAGCCAAGGAGATATCGAGGGTGCAATAAGCTATTTCGATGATTTTACTAAGCCCGGCTTTAAGGAACACTTTACGGTCCTTTCTCCAATGCTTGCCCAAATTGTTCAAGAATTGAATGATGTCCAATTCATAGGGATGATGAAAAACGCAATTGAATACGACATAAGGACAATAAGAAACGGGATAGAACACTCTTTCTATCTCTTGTTTGTAAGGAATAAGGACGGATTATGGAAAATAAGGTCTTTTTGAAACATTTCTGTGTGCTGCTTTTAGGCTTATTGATTTATGGGAAAGCCTATGGCGGTGATATTCTAATCCAGGAGGGAGAATTAGGGCAGGGTGTAATTTATAGTGTGTCCCCAAACGGAAGCAATCTCAGAAAAATAGGAAATGGTATTTTCCCTCAGTGGTCTCCAGGCAGAAAATACATCTCGTATATTGAATTTGCTACTGAAAATACGAAACTGGTAGTCACAAGTGTTGGCGAAGGAAAAGAAATTTTCAATGTAAGCCAGCCATTGGACAAGGGTGTAATGATGTATCACACATGGAATCCGAAAGGAGATGGTATTGCCTTTATCAATTTCGGTCCTGCGAGTTCGGTATCATACTATGATTCTAAAACCAAGGTTATTAGAACCTTGTATAGGGTTGATCTCAGAAACTCTGAAGATGCCCTCTTTTCAACCCTGGAGTGGTCTCCAGACGGAGATAAAATACTATTTTGTCCAAGCTACACTTCAAGGGGGAAAGAGGCATATTCGGCATATCTGGTTGATTGCAGGAAAGGAACGGCTAAGAAACTTATGGAGGCAGGACTCTTTCCGAGATTCATAGGCAAGGAGAGGATACTTCTTGTGGTCAAATCGGAGGTTTGGACAATAAATAGTGACGGAGGCGATAAAAGAAAAATTCATGATTTTGGAGCACCGGTACTCGATGTGACAAAAGAATCAAAAGGGAAAATAATCTTTGTAGTGAAACCTCAAGATTTGCCAGGAAACCTTCTTTCTCGGTTATTTCTCTTTAACTTCGAAAGCAACAGGCTTGAGGAGATAAATACTCGTAGCTATACTTTTCTATCACCTGCAATATCATCTGATGGCAATCAATTTGCTGCGATTGGATTGAGGTGGAAAGGTCAAGACCCAATCGATGAAGGGTATTACGTCTACGATCTGAAGACCCAAAAGACAGGTCTCCTCAAACAAATTGTTGCTGGTAAAGGCACGGACCGGTCAGGACTGTATATTCTACTTGGAGGGAAGCCAATCATATGGGATTAAAACGTAAGGGGAAAATCATTTTCATAGGGTTAATTGTCATTCTATTATTAATAGTTATATTGACTCATGCTTCTGACAGGACTTATCAAGGAAAAGTGGTCGATGCAGAGACAAAGGAGCCAATTGAAGGGGCAGTGGTGGTGGCATACTGGTGGGAAGAAAAAGGAGCTTTCTTAGGGTCACTGGAGCGGCTGAAAGATGTGAAGGAAACCTTGACGGATCGAGATGGAAAGTGGTCTATTACTGGTCCTGAAAGTGATAAGAAGAAAATCGTACGTGGTATGTTATCGGCTGTTGCAATCGTATGGGCAATCAGGGACCCTTATTTCATTATATTTAAACCTGGCTATTGCTCTTGGCCGGAAGGGTTTTCTATCGATGCCTGTAAGGACAAAATTGGGCCTGGAGGATCGGATCAAATTTCGGGAGGAAAGACAATTGAATTGCCAAAACTGACAAACAGAGAGGATAGATTGAAGGCGCAAAGAATCTCGCCCCTTTACCCGACTTCAGATGGTCCAACAAAAGAAAAACAATTTCTTAAGAAACAGCTAGAACTTCTAAGACTTTTGAACGAAGAGAGAGGAAATCTCGGCCTTGATGAATACAAAACCTACAAGGAGCTAAAAGATGAGAAATAAGAGAGTATCTCCAATTATTCTAGCCATTATTATATCAATCGTTTGGATTTCTCAGGCTTTACCCTTCAGCAGAGAAATGCATAGAGACCTTAATCAAAGAATTGCAGGAAGAACCATTAACAATTTCTCTCTGAATGATTATTTAATTAATCAGCTGGGGTTCACAAATGGGGTTGAAGATATTCTAAAAGAGAATTCCACAGAGAAAGCAGTTTGGTGGTGGCTTGGTCTAGGTGGTGATAAAGAGGATGAGCCGGAAGCGCTTTATCGTTATCCTACCAATACAGCCCGTAATAATAGGCATTTCCATGATCCATTGGAGAGTTGGAATAATGCAGGCCTCCGTACACCTATTTTTACAGCGCCATCCTCCCTCATGTGGGCCCAAAATCAGAATCAGGATGTGGGAGGGAAATGGTCATGGCATGATGCAAGAGATTATTTTTATGAAGGACTGACTGCTACTGGTAAAGCAGTAAAGGATAGCTCCTTTGCTAAGACCTTTAGGGCACTGGGTCAGCTCATGCATCTCATTCAAGATGCTTCTGTACCATCTCACACCAGAAATGATATTCATGCAATTTATCACTACGAAAGTTGGGTAGAAGATGTCCGGAATAATTGGTCTGGCAAGTATAATAATTGGATATCTACCCCCAAAACTTATTACAGGTCTATTTTGGATCTTCCACCGAACCCTTTAGCTCCTATTCCTATTGCAAAAATAATGGATGCAGATAAATACACAAGGGATAATCAAGATATAGAATCCACAAAATCTTCAGCCATTGGACTTGCAGAATATTCCAACGGCAATTTTTTCAGCGAGGATACATGCTTTGCAGGGTGGTATCCTTTTCCCAATTGGGCTTGTGTTGAAACAGTTCCTTACACAATAGTGGACCCAAGAAATCCGTTAGGGACAGTTTCAAGGCAGTATTACAAGAAAGATGCGACAGTTGCATGTGGAGAAACAAATGGGGGCTTAGGTTATCGTCTTGCAACCGTTGGCTTCCTTAAAGACTATGTTCTTACATATTTCCCGACGTGGGTAACCATTCTAAGGGCTTTTGAAAAAACTGCCTTGGATGCAAGAGTTTATGGGGACTATGCTTCACTCCTCATGCCTCGTGCTGTCGGTTACTCGGCCGGGCTTCTCGAATATTTCTTTCGGGGCAAACTTCAGGTTACGGCTGTTCCGATTTTTTACAAGAATTCGATTATCTACCTGAGGGCAAGAATTAAAAACCTGACCCCCAATGAGACCATGAAAGATGGCACATTCACGCTCACTTATAGCTACAGACCCACCGGTGGGAATCCGGATGGCTCTGAAGATATCTGGGGCCAGGCCCCTGTGGTTTTGAGCGGCACCCTTGAGTATGGGGGAGATGATCAACATGCGGTTGAAGATACAGTCGTCGACTTTCTACTACCAACCCCAATCCCGAAAGAAAATTACGACTCCGCTAAATTCACCCTTGCCTTTTGGGGAACCCTTGGCAACGAAGAGGGGGCTGTGATTGGTAAGACCCTTACTCTTGGAGAGATCAAATTTAAAGAGGAGTGGGATAATGGTCTCATTGGAAATCATAATTGGGGTCATGTGGAATTTAATGTCTTTGGATGGAACCCTAACAATGGCACTACCACCAATACCATTGTGGGAGATACACTTATCAAAGAGAACAACAGATATATGGGGTCTATGTCTGGTCGGGTGAATGAATCCTTTGTGGATTATGATTACCAAAATGGACAATTTAGAGATAGTCTTCCTATTCTCATCACGCCTGATACCTATCTGCAATTCAAGATAGATGCGATGTCGATCAACCAGATTCCTCCTGCTCCCCCGGGCGAAACAAACCATTGGCAGGCTCTCATATTGCAATTCAACAATGGCTTAAGTTTACAATACTCTCAAGAAGGCCAGGGGGTGTACACGGGGTCTAACACCGGGTATTTTACCTTTCAGCTTGGGTTAATCATCGCGGATAACATTTATGACATGTTTAAAGTTGCGGGCATCACCATCCCGGAAGGGCCTTTGAACTTAAAGGCTATCAGTTTTCTCCAGCAACTGTTCATGTTGGACGAACCTTCCACGGTGTACCATCGTCAGTATATGGAAATAGACAGCATCCGAATCGTAGAGGGGAAGAAGCAGTAAGGGGATAACTGGCGGGATATCATTGAGTACTGCTAAAAGGGGACAGGCTACTTTAACCATCAAAAAAGTAGCTTGCCCCTTTTTGATTTTTTCAATAGATTAGGAAAAAGGAGGCCGGACGGAGCGGAAGGTCAGGCCACAATCACGATCAACACAGACACCCAGCGGGGGCAGAATGAATTGACATCTCGTCATGATTTTGTTACGTTAAATCACTTGTATAGAAAGGATGACCGGAGAGGATGACCTGGTTCAAAAAAGGTGAAGAAGAAGGGAAAGAGAGACGAGAGGAGCTGAAGCCCTCTGACCAACTATGGACGAAATGCAACTCTTGTAATGAGATCATCTATCGGAAGGTCATTGAGCGAAATTTTCAAGTCTGCCCCAAGTGCAACTACCATTTTCAGATCCCTGCTCGGAAGAGAATCGATTCCGTCGCGGACCCCGGGACCTTCATCGAACAGGATGCGAACCTCGTCTCTACCGATCCTCTGGAGTTCAAGGATTCAAAGCGATATCCCTCTCGAATCAAAGAATCCCAGGAAAAGACCGGACACAAAGATGCCATCCTCTGTGGGGAGGCGAGGATTGAAGGCCAACCGGCGATGATTGGCATTTTCGAATTTAATTTTATGGGGGGAAGCTTGGGGTCGGTGGTGGGAGAGAAAATCACTCGCTTGATCGAACGAGCCATCGAAAAGAAAGTCAGTGTGATCATCTTCTGTGCGTCGGGTGGAGCCAGGATGCAGGAAGGGATCCTCTCTTTAATGCAGATGGCAAAAACCAGTGCGGCCTTGGCGAAGCTCCAGGAGGCGAGAATTCCCTATATTTCGGTATTGACCGATCCCACGACAGGCGGGGTTTCCGCCAGCATCGCCATGTTGGGCGATATCATCCTTGCAGAACCCAAGGCGATGATCGGATTTGCAGGTCCCAGGGTGATTAAGGAGACGATCCGGGCAGAGCTCCCAGAGGGATTCCAGCGAGCGGAACATCTTCTCGAACATGGGATGGTGGACCTGATTGTGGAACGTAAGGACCTCCGACATATGCTCGCCTCTTTATTAGAAATGCTTAAACCCGGGAGCTAAAAGAGAGACCCCATCCATGGGCCAAGACGCCTATCAAAAGTCGTTGGACTATCTTTACAGTCTTGAAAAGTTTGGAATGATCTTTGGACTGACTCAGGTGGAGAAAATCCTCAACGCCGTTGGAAATCCCCACAGGGAAATTCAGGCCATCCATATCGGAGGGACAAACGGGAAAGGGTCCACAGCGGCGATGATAAGTTCGATCCTGCAGAAAGAGGGCTACCGGGTGGGGCTATACACTTCTCCTCATCTGATTCGATTTACCGAACGAATCAAGGTGAACGGGAAAGAGATCGAGGAAGCAGAGGTGGCGGCCTTGGCAGAATCGATGAGAAAGCAAATCGAGGCGGCGGGTGTCGCCCCTCCCTTCACCTTTTTTGATTTTACCACAGCCATGGCCCTTTCGTATTTTAACCGGAAGTTGGTGGATCTTGCGATTTTAGAAGTCGGGTTGGGAGGAAGACTCGATTCGACCAATGTGGTCGATCCGCTGCTCTCCATCATTACCAATATTGCGAAAGACCATGAGGCCTATCTGGGCAAAACGATCTTGAAGATTGCCGGAGAGAAAGCGGGCATCATCAAGAAGGGAAGGCCCTTGATCACCGCTGCCAGACAACCGCAGGTGCTTCGCCTCTTTTCGAAAATCTGTCAGGGAAAGGGATCTCCTTTTTTTCGGGTGGAGAAAGAATTTCGATCTGTCCGGGGAGAAGATGGAGATTTCGATTATGAAGGTCTCGATCGAAAATTGTGGAGCATTCATCTCAATCTGAAGGGGCCTCACCAGGTCCTCAATGCGACTACGGCACTGGGTGCCATGGAGGTTTTGGAAGATCTGGGGTATCCGGTCTCCACGGGTGCGATGATCGATGGGTTGAAGGAGGTCGATTGGCCGGGGAGATTGGAGTTGGTTTCTTCCTCTCCCAGAGTTCTCCTCGACGGCGCTCACAATCCGGCAGGAGCCCTTGTCTTGAAGGAGTCTTTGGAGAAAGAGTTCCAGTATCACCACCTCATCCTTCTCGTTGGAATCATGAGGGACAAAGACATCCAGTCCATGCTTCATCTTCTGGCTCCCCTGGCGGATCACATCATTCTCACCCAACCTCATACGGACCGTGCCACTCCTCCCGCGTTGCTCAAGAAGGCATTGGACCAGAATGGGAAGAAAGCAGAGATTGCGGAAGATCTTAAAGGGGCGATTGAGAGGGGTCTTGCGCTGACCCAAAAAGAAGACCTTCTCTGCATTACGGGATCCCTTTATACCGTCGGGGAAGCCAGGGCCTATTTCCTTCCCTTGAGGGAATCATGAGATCTCACCCGTTCATTCTGGGCTTTTTTTTTCTTCTCTTCATCGTCACCTCTTCTCCCCCTGCCCATGCGAAGGTAGGGGAGGGGAGTGTGACGAAAGCAGAAGGACCTGTGGACATCGAGGCGGATGAGCTCAGCTATGAGAGGGGGACCCAGACCTATGAGGCTCATGGGCAAGTGGAAGTGAGTCGAGGAGATCTCTCTCTCAAGGCAGATCATGCCCGATTGAATATGGCGACAAAAGAAATGGTGGCTTGGGGAAGCGTTTTATTAAGAGAGGGAGAAGATGTGATTGAATGTCAACGTCTGGAAGTCAATCTGGACACCCGATCGGGAAGGATTTACCAGGCCAGACTTTTTCTGAAAGAACAGAATTTTCACATCACCGGCAAGGAGGTGGAGAAGTTAGGGGAAAATCACTATCGCATCCGAGAAGGTTCGTTGACGACCTGCGATGCGAAACAGCCACCCTGGAAATTCACTGTGAAGGAATTGGAAGTGAAGGAAATGGCGCTGGGAGGATGGGGGACAGCCAAAGGGACCATTTTCTACCTTGAAGATATCCCGGTTCTCTATTTCCCCTGGGGGGCCTTTCCTGTGAGACAGGAAAGACAATCCGGTTTTCTCATCCCTCGGGTAGGATATTCCAGCTCGGATGGTCCGATCATTAAGAACGGTTTCTTCTGGGCCTTTGCAAAGAATATGGATGCCACACTTTATTTCGATTACTTAGGAGATAGGGGATTTAAAGAAGGCCTCGAGTATCGTTATGCCTTCAGTCGGGAGACGAGGGGACAAGCCAATTTCAACTTCATCGCTGATCAGGAGCTCCATAAGAATCGGTATTCCTTCTTTATTGAACACGAACAGAAACTTCCCTATGATTTTTATCTCAAGGGGGATATCAATCGTGTGAGCGACCATGAATATCTTCGAGATTTTACAGATGAGTATTTCCCGGCTACCGCGAAGGTGGCAGCGATTGATTCATGGAGTTCGAGACAACTGCGATCGGTCGTTTTCGGAGGGAAAAACTGGGATCAGACGAGTCTCGTTGCTCAGACTGCAGTCTACGATAATCTGGCCAAAGACAGCAATGATGAGACGGTTCAAAAACTTCCACAGATCAGTTTCTATGCCCATCCCCAGTCCCTTTTTAATACCCCTCTTTTTTTTGACCTGGCCTCCTCCTATACCAACTTCTGGCGTGAGAAGGGTGTCGAGGCACAACGGGGAGATCTCTTTCCCAGATTGTCCTTTCCTACACGGCTCTTCAGTGTGTTGAAGTTTGAATCAGATGTCGGACTGAGAGAAACCGTTTACCGGATTGAAAATGATCCAAGCGGCATATACCAGGGTTGGAAGTCGAGACAAACCTTCGAAGCGGACGCACAGATGTCAACTGAGTTTTACCGGGTCTATGATGCCGAAACCTCTTCAAAGATTTCTAGTCTTTACAATGTGGCCAAATGGATGCACACGGTCGAACCCATGGTTCGTTACACCTACATCCCTCGGGTGAATCAGAATGATCTTCCTGTGTTCGACGGAGTGGATCGGATGCCTTATACGAATCAGATCACTTACGGGATCACTCAACGCCTTGTGGGAAGGCCGGAAAAAGAGGGGGTGAGTTCTGGAGCCTTTGAGTATGCGAAATTGTTGATCTTTCAGAGTTATAGCCTTGGAGATCCCTTCACGGATTCGAGCGGAAAGAACCGGTCTTTTTCGAACATTCAAGGAGAACTGTGGTTAAATTTCGGGCCCTACCTTTCTGCCCGTTGGGATGGAGATTTCAATCCTTATGGAGGGAGTTTTGATATACTCAATTTTGCGCTTCTCGCTAAAGACCGAAGAAATGATGCGGTCATGGTGCAATACCGGGACACCCGAGGGACCATTAGGGAGATCAATGTCGATGCCCGGGTGAAGACGATCCCACCTCTGTACGTTTTTGGTTCATTTTACTATAACCTTTTGGCAGGGACATGGGTTCAGGCCGTTTTCGGGGCAGAATATCAGGCCCAGTGTTGGTCAGCGGGCTTTTTCGTAGAGGGGATAAACCAATCTCCCGATGGAACGGGGAAAAAGCAAGTGAAGTATCACTTTTATGTAAATCTTTTGAATATCGGCTCGACTGCGCGCGCGCCTTCTTATATGAAATTTTAATCAACCATTTAGGAGGAGACCCATGAAAGGTGTTATTCTGGCGGGTGGTTTGGGGACTCGACTCTACCCATTGACCAAGGTGACCAACAAACACCTCCTTCCCGTCTATGATAAGCCGATGATTTACTACCCGATTCAAACACTGATTAACGCGGGGATCGATGACATCTTGATTGTCACGGGCGGAAACAATGCCGGAGATTTTTTGAAGCTCTTGGGAAACGGAAAAGAATTCGGCCTCAAACATATTAACTACACCTATCAAGAGGGAGAAGGGGGAATAGCGGAAGCCCTTCGGTTGGGCGAATTTTTCGCTTCAGGAGAAAGGATCTGCGTGGTATTGGGAGATAATATCATCGAGAAAAACATCGGAAAGGCAGTAGAAAACTTTCGAAAACAAAAGGGAGGGGCCAAGATCCTGTTGAAAGAAGTCCCCGATCCGCAGCGGTTTGGAGTTGCCGAGTTGAAGGGGGATCGGATCGCCCGAATCGAAGAAAAGCCGAAGGAACCCAAATCCCGATATGCCGTGGTCGGAATTTATCTTTTTGATCAACAGGTTTTTGACACAATCAAGACTCTCAAGCCCTCTGACCGAGGGGAGTTGGAGATTACCGATGTGAACAATCGGTATATTGAAAAAGGGCTGATGACGTGGGATATTTTAGAGGGGTGGTGGACCGACGCAGGGACTTTTGAATCCCTGCTTCGTGCAAATCAACTGGTCGCCCAAACGGGAGCCAACAAACTATAAGCAGGCGAGGCGCAGTGCGTCTTTTCAGTGGAGGAGCGATGATACACGGGGTGAGGACGAAGTTACTGCGGGCGATTCCGGATGACCGGGGAAGGCTGATGGAGATCCTCAGGGCGGATGATGATCTGTTTCTGAAGTTCGGTCAGGTGTATATCACCACCACCTATCCCCAGGTGGTGAAGGCCTGGCACTATCATAAGGTCCAAACCGATCATATCTGTGCCATCCAGGGGATGATCAAACTGGTCCTCTATGATCCGCGTGAAGACTCTCCGACCCAAGGGGAGATCAATGAGTTCTTCATTGGGGTTCACAACCCTCTGTTGGTCCAGGTGCCCAAAGGGATCTATCATGGATGGAAGTGCATCGGCGAGGAAGAAGCCATCATTATCAACATCCCAACGGAAGTCTATGTTTATGGCGCGCCCGATGAGTACCGTCTGCCACCGCATGGGAAGGAGGTTCCTTATGATTGGGCGAGAAAAGACGGATAATAAAATTGCGGATTTCGGATTGCAGATGGCGGAGTGAAAAATCTGAAATCTAAGATGTGAAATTAGAATTAGGAAGAACTGGAGTGGATAATGAAAATACTGGTGACCGGGGGTTGTGGGTTCATCGGGAGCAACTTCATTCGTCATTTTTTAAAATCCTACCCGGATTATTCTCTGATTAATATCGATAAATTGACCTATGCTGGAAATCTGGAAAACCTTTCCGATCTCTCTCGTTCTCCCCGTTACCATTTCATCCGAGGGGACATTGTGGATGCCCCTCGAATAGAGGAATTGGTCAGCAAAGGTGTGGAGGCCATCGTTAACTTTGCCGCCGAATCCCATGTGGACCGATCCATTGAAGACCCCAGCGCCTTCATGAAGACCAATGTCTTTGGGACCTTCGTCCTCCTCGAAGCCGTACGGAAGGTTTTCCAAAAACAACCGATCCGTTTCCTTCATATCTCCACCGACGAGGTCTACGGCTCCCTGGGTCAAACCGGAGCTTTCACTGAGGAGACCCCCCTCGCGCCCAATAGTCCTTATTCAGCGAGTAAAACGGCAGCGGATATGCTTGTCAGGGCTTATCATCGTACTTATGGAATTCCTGCTCTCATCACCCGATGTTCCAATAATTATGGGCCTTACCAATTTCCCGAAAAACTGGTTCCGTTGATGATCTCGAATGCCATCGAAGACAAAGAACTACCCATTTATGGCGATGGGATGCATGTGCGGGATTGGATCTATGTAGAAGATCATTGCCGGGCACTGGATGTGGTGTTGCATCAGGGCAAAGAAGGAGAGGTTTACAATATCGGTGGCCGAGGCGAGAAGCCAAACTTAACAGTAGCGAAAACGATATTGGATCGATTGGGAAAATCCCATTCCTTGATCCGATTTGTCACCGATCGGCCGGGTCACGATCGTCGATATGCCATTGACTTCTCGAAGATCGAAAGAGAGTTGGGATGGAGGCCTTCCGTCTCCTTTGAAGAGGGGATCCGGCTTACCGTGAAATGGTACCAAGCCCATCCGGAATGGTGGAAAAAAATCAAGACAGGGGAATACCTGGCCTATTACGACCGGATGTATAAAGACCGATAACTGGAATGGAGAGTTGAGGGATTATGAATTTGGTTCTGTGGGTTACTTGGGTTTTTTGAGTTCTTTGAGTTACTGGAGTTGACAAAATAAATGAGCTCGATGAACCCGATAAACCCAATGAACTCAACAAACTCAATCAACCCATTTAATTTCCTCAGTCCAAGATGGTGAGATGAAGCAAATATTATTGGTGATCGGGGCGAAAGGAATGCTGGGAAGAGATCTGATGGGTATTCTCCATTCCTCCTTTTCGAACGATGAGATCATCGGATGGGATATCGAAGAAGTGGATATCCAAAAAGAAGATGAGTCCGTCACGAAAATTGTGAAACTCCGCCCAGAGGTCGTGATCCATATTGCCGCCTACACCGATGTCGACGGGTGTGAATTGGATAAGGAGAAGGCTTTTGCTGTGAACGCCGAGGGGACAAAGCACGTGGCCCTGGCCGCTTCGAAATGCCGGGCGAAAATGGTTTACTTGAGCACGGACTATGTCTTCGATGGTGAGAAAGGAGAGCCCTATTTAGAGAGTGACTCTCCCCGTCCCCTGAATGTCTATGGTCATTCCAAATTAAAGGGAGAGCAGTATGTCCAAGAATGGGTGAAAGATTCTCTGATCATTCGGACCCAATGGCTCTATGGACCCTTTGGAAAAAACTTTGTGGCCTCGATTCTCCAACAGGCAAGGGAGAAGAGCGCGCTTTCGATTGTCAATGACCAGATTGGGTCGCCTACTTACACCGCTGACTTGGCGAAAGCCATTTCCGGGCTGATTCAGTTTGATGCCCGAGGGATCTTTCATGTGACGAACAGTGATCTCTGTACGTGGTATACCTTCGGAAAGGCCATTTTGGAACTTTCGGGGGTAAATCGAGTGAGGGTACTCCCCATCTCTTCCAAGGTACTCGGTCGTCCGGCAGCCCGACCTTCTTATTCTGTACTCAATTGTCAGAAGTTGAAAAAAGAGACAGGATTGACGATGCGACCGTGGTCCGAGGCACTGAAGGATTACCTTTCAACTTATCGTCAGCCTCTCAGCTGACCCGGTGGACAGGTAAGGTAGGGAGGAGGAATTTGGCTATGAATATCTGTATCGTTGGCACAGGTTATGTCGGATTGGTCACAGGAGCCTGTTTAGCGGAGTTCGGAATGAATCTGATCTGTGTGGATAACGATCGCTCCAAGATTGATCTCCTACGACAGGGGAAGGTGACCATTTATGAACCTGGGCTTGAGAACCTCGTGGTGAAGAATATGAGGGAAGGAAGGCTTTCCTTTTCAACGAGCATCGAGGAAGGTGTGAAATCGAGTTTGGTCATCTTCATTGCCGTGGGAACTCCTTCCGGTGACGATGGTTCGGCCGACCTTAAATATGTAGAAGAAGTGGCGAAGGAGATTGCTCGGACCATGGATGGCTATAAGGTGGTGGTGGTGAAATCCACGGTTCCGGTGGGGACCTGTCGTCGTGTGAAACAACTGATCAAAGATCATCAGACCAAGCCCACTCCCTTTGATGTCGTTTCCAATCCTGAATTTCAAAGGGAGGGCTCCGCCGTAGAGGATTTCATGCGGCCAGACCGGGTCACCCTGGGCGCGGAAAGCGAGCAGGCCGCTGCCATCATGAAGGACATTTACAGTGCCCTCTACCTGATTGAGACCCCCTTTGTCATTACTTCTTTAGAAACGGCTGAAATGATCAAATATGCATCCAACTCCTTTTTAGCCACCAAAATAAGCTTTATCAACGAGATTGCCAACCTCTGCGAGAGGGTGGGGGCGGATGTTCATGATGTGGCGAGAGCGATGGGCCTGGACGGGAGGATCGGGAAAAAATTTCTCCACCCGGGTCCTGGCTATGGAGGTTCTTGTTTTCCGAAAGACACCCGGGCCCTGTCGAAGATCGCAAAGGAAAAGGGGTATTCGTTCAAAATCCTCGAAGCGGTCATCCAAGTCAATGAGGAACAAAAGAGGAGGATGATCAGCAAGATCACGGAGAAGGTGGGAGATCTGAAGGGCAAGGCCATAGGGATTTTGGGCCTTTCCTTCAAACCCAATACGAACGATATCCGGGAGTCTTCCTCGATTGTGATCATCGAGGGACTTCTGGCCCTGGGTGCCAAGGTGAAAGCCTTCGATCCAGTGGCCATGGAGGAAACCAAAGCGGTTCTCCCCGGGATAGAGCTTGGGAAAGATGCCTACGATGTGGCCAGGGGGGCGGATGTATTGGTCCTGGCAACAGAGTGGAATCAATTCCGGCGTTTGGATCTTCAACGTATCAAGGGATTGCTGAGAGCTCCGGTCTTCATTGATCTGAGAAATGTCTATGATCCGGATCAGATGAAGCAATTAGGGTTTGATTATTGTGGCGTTGGAAGGTGAGGGTTGGTATTGGCTCGTTCCGAAAAGGACTGGATTTTTGTTTCTGATGCCCATTTCACCGGACGAGACCCTGAGTCCATGGAGGCGTTTCTCAGATTCTTAGATTCAGAGAAAAAGCAGATTGGCCATTTGGTGATCCTGGGTGACCTTTTCGAATTCTTCTTCGGTTTTAAAAGTTTTTTCTCAACCGAGAAGCCTTCTGCCTTTACCGACTACCTTCCTGTCCTCAATGAGCTTCGAAGTCTGTATCAGGAAGGAATCCAAATTAAATATTTCGAGGGAAATCACGATTTCTTTCTCCATTCCTTTTTTTCAGAACAATTCGGGATGGAGGTCGAGGTCTATCCCAACGGGTGTGAAGAAAGGTTGGAAGGAAACAGGACCTTCATTGCCCATGGAGATTTATCGAACCCAAAACAGTGGACTTATCGGACCTTCCGAAGAATTCTTAAGAACTCGCTGACCTATCGTCTCATCCATCTTGTCGGCCCACGGATTTCTCGACAAGTTGCCCAAAAATTAAGCGACATGAGTTATCAAAAATATCATGACGAAGGGCAGCCCACTCCACCCCCAGCCTTCAGGGCTTTTGCCCATCAGAAGTTTTTGGAAGGGTTTGAGATCGTCATCCTCGGCCACTCCCATTTTCCAGAGGAGGTTGAGGAGTGGATTGATGGGAGGAGATGTCTTTATTATAATGTGGGGGATTGGGTGATTCACCGGTCCTTTTTGCGTTTCACCCCTCCCGGGCGGTTTCAATTGGAGCGATATACCGAACCGGCGATAGGGAGATAAGGTGATGGGGGGATAGGGGGATTTTGGATTCCAAACGCGAAATCCCCGCCTGCCATAGAACTTGTTCGGCGGGCAGGCGAAATTCGAAACGAGCGCGATTGTCCAAGAAAATGACTTAAACAAAATCGTTTTGAATTTTGATATTTGGATTTACGATTACATTGAAAATAGTCCGTCATCTCCCTCTCCCCTGGCGGGAGAGGGAGGGGGTGAGGGGGAGCACATCTTGTCCACCCCCACCTGAGTCCTCCCCCATAAAGGGGGAGGATAATGAGATAGATTTTCATGGTTCACGGGTGACGAACCTGTCATGTAAAATTTGTCTCGAGTTGGTCCGAGGCGGACGCTTCGCCCGAAATTCGGATTTTGGAATCTAATTCCGCATTCCACAATCCGCATTCCGCAATCGAGTGAGGTATGGCACATAAGGCAGTCTTTCTTGATCGGGACGGGACCCTCAACGAAGAGGTGGGGTACGTAAACCATATCGAACGGTTTCATCTTCTTCCCCGTGCGGGTCAGGCGATTCGATTGTTGAACCAACATGAATGGAAAGCGGTGGTGATCACGAATCAGTCGGGTGTGGCGAGAGGGTATTTCCCAGAATCCCTGATTCATCAGGTTCACCAAAAGATGCAGGACCTCTTGAAGAAAGAGGGCGCTCATCTCGACGGGATCTATTACTGCCCCCATCATCCGGATATCGGGATTCCTCCTTATCGGCAGAAGTGCCGGTGTCGAAAGCCGGCAACCGGATTGATCGAGGAGGCGGTGAAGGAGTTGGATCTGGACCCTTCGCGGAGTTACATGGTCGGGGACCGGGGAGCGGATATCGAATTTGCCCGTCGAGTTGGAGCCAAAGCGATCTTGGTCCTCACCGGATATGGGAGAGGGGAATGGGAATATTCCAGAGGCCAGTGGGAGGTCAAACCTGATTATGTGGCGGAGGGTCTCTTTGAGGCTGTTCAGTGGATTCTCCAGCAGGAATCGCATAAGGGCAAAATCCCCCCACCCCCCCTTTGATGATGGAAAAAAGTGAAAAATGTCATGCTGAACCTGTTTCAGCATCTGACAGAATCAAACACTCACGAGACCCTGGAATGAATTCAGGATGGCAAAACAGTTATCGCGACACAGTCTCTTAATGAAGACAGGCGACGGGGATGACTTATTTTGGTCCTCCATGAGAGATGAACCGATCATAGAAAAATGGATCGAAAGGGGGAATGAAGATGCCTATCAGTAAAGAACTCTTGGAGATTTTGGCTTGTCCGAAATGTAAAGGAGATATTTTCTTGAATCGCAAAGGAGATGGTTTGATCTGCAAGGCCTGTCATTTGCTCTATCCGATTAAAGAGGATATCCCCGTGATGTTGATTGACGAAGCTCTCCCCTATCAGGGGGAAGAGGGGTAGACCATTTCGGATTTCGGAATGCGGATTGCGGATTTTTAGCTTCCAACTGAAATTTGAGTTTTGGAGTCTAAACATGATCTCTTTTTTTATCTATTTAGTCCTCAGAGCATTCAGCCTCTCTATTAACCTTCTGCCGGAGGGTTTTGCGCTTTGGTTGGGGAGGCAATTGGGGAGAATGTTTTTTCATCTGGATTGGGAGCATCGGAAGGTGGCCCTTGAGAATCTTCAAGTCGCTTTCGGTGATGAAAAATCTGAAAGGGAACTCCTTGCGATTGCCCGAAGAGCCTTTCAGAATCTGGGGATGATGGCCGTTGAGTTCTTCCGGATCCCCAAGATGGATGTGGAAACGTTTAGAAAAAGAGTTGAGATAGAAGGGCTGGAGGCGGCCCTGAGGCTTCTTGGGAAGGGGAAGGGGGTGCTCCTTCTTCTTTCTCATTTCGGGAATTGGGAGATGATGGGAATCATGTCCAAACTGATCGGAGACTCGATCATGGTGATTGCCAAACCGATGAAAAAGAACACGCGGGTGGATCAGTTCATTACAAAGATCAGAAGCGCGGCCGGTCTTGAAGTTGTTTCGAGTATCAAAGCGAGCCGGGCAGTGATCAAGGCGCTTTCTCAGAATCGGGTGGTCGGGATCTTAATTGATCAAAGGGCGAAGCGAAGCGAAGGGATATGGGCCGACTTTTTTGGAAAAAAGGCGCCCACCACTCCTGGCTTGGCCGTCTTGGCGATGAAGACCGGCGCTCCGGTGGTGCCGGTTTTTATGGTTCGAAATGGGTTTGGAAAGCATCGGCTCATCATTCAGGAGCCCCTTGCACTGGTCCATACCGGGGACATCAAGAAAGATGTGGAAGCCAACACCCAACTTTTTAACCATACTCTTGAATCCATGATCCGCCGGTACCCTGATCAATGGTTCTGGGTGCATCGAAGATGGGAGAGGAAGAAGAGGGTCTATTCACGATGAAAAACCTTCCTCAGAGAAGAAGTGAGATCTCCTCAACAAGAAAGCCGAAGCGTGAGCAGCACACTTACCTCCGTGT
>CAYGWV010000102.1:0-3930 GCA_964353925.1 uncultured Syntrophaceae bacterium
CCTCTTTCCCTTCTCATGATCGATATCGACTATTTTAAACATTACAACGACACCAATGGCCATTTGGCTGGAGATCAGGTCTTGAAGGCCATCGCCATTCTCATCCAGCGGGGTGTCCGGCAGACGGATATCGTCGCCCGTTATGGAGGGGAGGAATTTTCTGCCATCTTAATCAACACAGGAAGGGAAAAGGCTTTAGAGATTGCGGAGAGGGTGAGAAGCAATGTGGCCGAGACTCGTTTCCCCAATGAGCAAGCCCAACCCAATAAAGATTTAACGGTCAGTGTGGGGGTGGCAACCTTTTCCCCTTCTATCTCTACCCTCACCGATTTAATTCGTGAGGCAGATAATGCTCTCTATCGGGCAAAAAAAGGTGGTCGTAATCGCATTGAGGGATGAGATGAAGACCGTGATCGTCACCGCTGCGTTGACCATCGAGCAAGGGAAACTTCTCGTGACCCAGCGAAAGAAGGATTCCTCTCACGGACTCCTCTGGGAATTCCCAGGAGGGAAGGTGGAGGAGGGGGAGGATCCGAGGGGAGCCTTGCGAAGAGAGTTGAAGGAGGAATTGGATGTTGAGGTGGAAGTCGAGGGATTGTTCGATGCGGTCTTCTATTTCTATCCAGAATATCCGATCCTTCTTTTGGTCTACCGCTGTCGGGTTGAAAAGGGCTCTCTCAAACCCATTGGATGTCATGACCTCCGATGGGTGACTCTCAGGGAGTTGGAAACATTGGTCATGCCACCCGCTGATGACCCCATTCGAAAGCATCTCTTCGCCTCGGAGGAAAAGGTTCTCCTCTCTTAAAAATTTAATTCTTCTTCACACCGTTGACCCCTTTCATCGGCCTTTCTCGATCATTCAAGGCTGGGTGTGCCCGTTGGGATAGCAAATTTTCCTTTGGAGAATGAGGCGAATTGGAGTAGAATGGGTCTAAGATAAACCATGGAACAAGACCGAGATCAAAGGTATGTTAAAAGTTTAGAAAGGACCATTCAAAACGGCTATCATTACCTGAAGGAATCGATAAAGGATTTTCAGGAGATGTGTCGAGTGGTCAGTCCCGAGAAGCATGTTCCGGCAGGGATTGCCGTCGATATCCGTGAGTTGTATAAGGAGATTCGGGATCGGCTGACAGAGATTAAGGCCATCGAACAACTCCTTCAAGGGAAATATCGGCAGCACTATCGGCGAGACAGTGTTCGCGACAAAGAGATCCTGGAATTCGGATTCATCGCAAAAAACTGTTACTCCAAATTTGAATATACAATGGTGCAGATAGAAACGATAAAAAGGTTGAAAGAACCCCCTGACAAAGCGGACCGTCCGAGCGAACCCCTCCGATGGTTTCGCTCTAAAGAGAACCAGGTCGCCTTTATAAAAAATCTGAATCCGTTAATGGAATTGGATTATAACCTCCCCCCCGAAGAAATCGGGGAGGAGAGGCGTGACTTGGCTGGAAGTCGAAGCTTTACCCTTTTCCTATTCAGCGGGGATTCTCTCTCCCTCGACCAGCTTCAATCCCAGATCCAATTTCGAGAACACGATACCATCGAGCGATATAGCCCCGAGGAGATCCGTGGAGTCTTGGCTCATTTGAGAAAGGTTGATCCTGTTGAAGTGGAAAAGAAGTTTCAACAAATCATGGAAAGCAAAGGTTTGGTCAAACTCAAATGCCTCCTCCTGCCGATCCATTCCTCAAAAGATCTTAAACGTGATCTATTAAGATTAATCAAGACAGCTTTGCATGAGATGGCCGAAGGGGAATTAAGAACACTTTCGATTTGACACCTTTTTTAAAATCAAACCCTCATGATGCATAGAACAGGGTGTCCACGCTCTGTCCCGGCAAAACAGGGACTCCAGAGAAGGGCGGAGGGATAAAATCCTTTTTGTTTGACAGCTTCTTCTGAAGTCGTTATAAAGAGCTGGAAACCTCGAATCCTTCCCTCCTCCTTTTGGAGACTGTTTCGTAATCATGATGGAGGGTAGATACAGGCGGAATCCCACCCTGGCGGGATCAGGCTCCTCAGCTTTAGAATGCGGTGATTTAGAGTTATGGGTAATCGAACTTCTTGCAAATGCCATCTTTTCATGGGCTTGCAGCCCAGTAGCTGACCGATAAAAGGTTTCTGCCCTGCCTTCGCCGAAGCGGCTTCGCGCAGGTAGGTCTAAAGCTTGATCACCTGACCGCCTGTTCCGTCTTGCAACGAAAGTGATCTCTCGTTAATTATGACCCAGTCTCTTGATGGGGAAGGATGCAGGGGGTGAACAAGGGAATCATTGGAAAGAAAGATGGATCAAGGTCTTAAAGAATTTTACTTCTTGAGTGAATTTCTAAACCGGAGGGTTTATAACACCACCGGACTGAGGGTCGGCAAAATATCGGATTTAGTGGCCGAGAGGGCAGAGCCCTATCCCATGATCATTGGGATGGCGGTCCGAACAAGGGGAAGAAAGAGGTACATTCCCTGGGAGAAGATTATTCAAATCGAGCCCCGGTTCGCCCTTTCTGAGAAGGAACTCATTGACCTCAAATCACCCCTTCCCGAAAAGGATATCATCCTCCTGAGGGAAGAGGTGATGGACAAACAAATCGTGGATACCTTCGGGGCAAAGGTGGTGAGGGTCAATGACCTTCACTTTCTTCGAGTGGATTCCCGTCTCAGACTGGTTCATGTCGATGTGGGATTTCGTGGATTGATGAGGAGGGTGGGATGGGAGAAGTTGGTGGATCATGCCCTCCGCTGGTTCTTTTCCTATATCCTTCCCAATCAATTCATCTCCTGGAAATACGTTCAACTCCTTTCAGGTTCAGATCTCCTCCACCTCAGTGTCTCTCAGAAGAAACTTTCCCATCTTCATCCTGCCGATTTGGCCGATATCATCGAGGACCTCAGTGGTCGTGACCGATCTGCCATCTTCCATGCCCTGGATACCGAGACAGCTGCGGAAGCCCTGGAGGAGATCGATCCAAAGATTCAGAAGGCCATCATGGAGACCATCACCGTGGAGAAGGCCTCTGATATTGTCGAGGAGATGTCTCCCAGTGATGCTGCTGACCTTCTCGGCGATCTTCCTGAAGAGAGGGCTGAAGAAATCCTGGAAGGGATGGAGCAGGAGAAAGCGGAAGATTTGAGAGAACTCCTTGTCCATCCCGATGAGACAGCAGGCGGTTTGATGACCACCGCCTACCTCAGCCTGCCCCCTACTGTGACCGTAGAGACGGCCATTGGACGATTGAAGGCGGGAGCTCCCCATTTAGACATCATGGACTACATTTTCATACAGGACGAAGCGGAGATCCTTCAAGGGGTGGTCAGCATTCGCGATCTTCTTACAGCCCACCCCCATCAAACCCTTGCCGAAATTCAACCCTCAAGAGTGGTGAGTGTCAAAGTGGACGAAGACCAAAATGAGGTCGTGGAGGCCTTTGCGAAATACGGATTCAGGGCCTTGCCCGTCGTGGATGAAGAAGGTCATCTAAGAGGAGTGATCAGCTTCCGTAGTGTCCTGGGCATTGGGACCTGAGACAGGAAAATTACAAACACCAAATTTCAATCCCGTTAAGGCGGGACCAAACAAATTTTACATGATAGTCTCTTCAGCCAGCAATAATGAAAATGCGATATGCTTCCCTCCCCCTTGATGGGGGAGGGTGGGGGTGGGGGTGAACAATAAGCTTTATTTCTCCCTCCCCTGTATCCCCTGAAGCTGTGAAAAAATTGGCCTGATGCTGTTTCACGTCATTCCGGCGAAAGCCGGAATCCAATGTTTTCAAGGGGTTTAAAATACTCTGGACCCCGGTTTTCACCGGGGAGACGAATACAGTGGGTTTTTTTCACAGCTTCCCTTTACTAAAGGGGGGCGGTAAGGAAAGCTACTTTTTCAGTTCCATCGGTTGGCCGCAGCAATGAAGGGTTCCATCC
>CAYGWV010000103.1:0-12064 GCA_964353925.1 uncultured Syntrophaceae bacterium
CACATGCTAGCCGATATGGCCACTTTCGTTGAAGCCGCCAGGGCGCTGGTCTATTCTGTCGCCCGCTATATTGACCAGTCGGAAAACCCCAAGGAAGTTTCAAAGGTCTCCGGAATGGCAAAGGTCTTTGCCAGCGACGTCGCCATGAAAGTGACGACCGATGCAGTCCAGATCTTCGGAGGCTATGGATATATGAGAGATTATCCTGTCGAGAAGATGATGCGGGATGCAAAAATTCTCCAGATCTACGAAGGGACGAATCAGATCCAGCGGAATGTCATCGGTTTGGAGTTGAGCAAGGAATACGCCGGGAAGAAAGGAACCCGATGAAGCCAACCGCCTTTATTTTCCCGGGGCAAGGATCCCAGTATGTGGGAATGGGAAAAGAGCTCTTCGAAAATTTTAGTGTGGCGAAACAGATCTTTCAGGAAGCGGACGATACGCTTCACTTTTCCGTATCCTCACTCTGTTTCAAGGGGCCAGAAGACGCGTTAAAGCTAACGGAGAATACTCAGCCTGCCATACTGACGACGAGTATCGGAGCGCTTAAGGTACTCGAGGCCGAGAAAGGAATGGCCCCTCAATTCGTTGCAGGACATAGCGTCGGAGAATACAGCGCTTTGGTGGCCTCCGGGGCGGTCACCTTTTCTGAAGCAGTGAAGACTGTCCGTCTCCGGGGCAAATTTATGCAAGAGGCTGTTCCCGTGGGAGAAGGCGCCATGGCAGCTATCCTGGGCATGGAAAGGGAGCAGATTGAAAAGCTTTGTGAAGAGATTTCGTCCGGAGAGGTTCTCGCCCCCGCCAATTTTAACTGTCCGGGTCAAATCGTCATCGCCGGTCATTCGAAAGCGGTCGAGCGGGCGATTGAGAGGGTCAAACAGGAAGGGAAGAAAGCAGTCCTCCTACCCGTCAGCGCCCCGTTTCATTCTCTCCTTATGAAACCAGCAGGGGAGCGTTTGGAGAAGGCGTTGGAGCAGATTTCTGTTAGCGATTTGAAGATTCCGGTGGTGACAAATGTGGAGGCAGAGGTCAATACCTCAAAAGACAGGGTGAAAGGATTATTGGTGGCCCAGGTATCGAGTCCTGTTCGCTGGGAAGAGTCTATGAGAAAGATGATCGAAAAAGGGGTCGAACAGGTTCTGGAGATAGGACCCGGAAAAGTTCTCTCGGGGTTGATGAAACGCATTGATAGCCGTGTTGAAACGAAGAATTTCGAAGATCTACAAACGTTGAAGAAGATCTCCTAAAGCTCCATTTCCCCTCTCCCTCGACGGGAGAGGGCTAGGGTGAGGGTGATTTTAGAATCAACTGATTCCCCCTCCCCTTATTCCCTTCCCTAAAGAGAGGGGACCAAAGGTTATTTCATCATCAGGGAGGAAGGGTTGAAACTCAAGGGGAAAGTCGCTTTGGTCACTGGGGCGGCTCAGGGGATCGGAAAAGCCGTTGCCCTACTTCTCGCTCGAAACGGCGCCGATATCGTCGTATCGGATATCAATCTTGAAAAGGCTGAAGAGACGGCGAAGGAGATTGAATCGATCGGCCCAAACGCCATGGCCGTCAAGGTGGATGTGGCCAATTTAAGCGATGTTGAGCGAACGGTGGCGGCTATCTTGGAAAAGTTCGGCAAGATCGATATCTTAGTCAATAATGCCGGGATCACCCGTGACAAGCTGATCCTCAGGATGACAGAAGAGGATTGGGATGTGGTTCTCAATGTCAACCTGAAGGGGACGTTTAACTGCACTAAAGCGGTCATCAGACACATGGCGAAACAGAGAAGCGGGAAGATCGTTAGTATCGCCTCGGTGGTCGGAGAAATGGGGAATGCCGGGCAGGTGAACTATTCTGCTTCGAAGGCCGGGGTGATCGGTTTGACCAAAACCATTGCCAGGGAGTTTGCTCACAGAGGGATCAACGTGAATGCTATCGCTCCCGGATATATCGAAACCCCGATGACCGAAGTCCTTCCGGAGAAAGTGAAGGAAGAACTAAAGCGGTTAATTCCCATGGAGCGATTAGGGAAACCCGAGGATGTGGCGGAGGCCGTTCTTTTCCTCGTTTCCGAAGAATCGAATTATATTACCGGTCATGTATTAAAGGTGAACGGCGGCATCTACATGTAAAAGAGAGAATTCGAAATCCGAAACAAATTGAAAATTCTAATATCGAAATTCAAACCTGTTTTGTTCGGAAAATTTATATTTAGAAATTTCGTGCTTGTTTCGAATTTCGTGCTTAGGGTTTAGGATTTAATAAATTTAAGGAGGTGATACCATGTCCGTTGAAAAGAGGGTCAAGGAGATTATTGTAGAGCAGTTGGGTGTCAATGAAAGCGAGGTGAACCCAGAGGCTAAATTCGTCGATGACTTAGGAGCGGATTCTCTCGATTTAGTGGAGCTGGTCATGGCTTTGGAGGAGGAGTATAATATAGAGATCTCCGACGAAGAGGCAGAGAAGATCCTGACCGTTGGGGATGCGATCGAATATATCCAAGCCCATGTAACCCAGTAAGGGTTCTCGCTCGTTGCTTATTGAAGGAGGTATGAGGTTTTGAGAAGAAGGGTTGTTGTCACAGGAATGGGGTTAGTGATCCCCACCGGAATCGGAGTCGAAACAGCGTGGAAAAATGTCTGTGAAGGAAAGTCAGGCATTGGTCCCCTCACGCGTTTCGATACAAACGGGTTTGACACGAAGATTGCGGGGGAGGTGAAGAGCTTCAACCCAGAGTTATACATTGATAAGAAAGAGATCAAAAAAATGGATCTCTTCATCCATTTCGCCATTGCGGCCGCCAAGGAAGCCCTGGAAGATGCCCAATTGGCTATCACACCGGAGAACTCTGAACAGATCGGTGTCATCGTGGGGACAGGATTGGGAGGATTGCCCAGCCTCGAAAGATATCACAAAATCCTTTTGGAAAAGGGACCGGGCCGAATCAGCCCATTCTTCATCCCGATGCTCATCGCCAATCTGGCATCCGGACAGATTGCTATCCAATTTGGCCCGAAAGGGCCAAACACTTGTGTGGTCACAGCTTGTGCTACAGGGGCTCATTGTATAGGAGATGCCTTCCGTGTCATTGTTTATGGAGATGCAGAGGCGATGATCGCGGGGGGGACCGAAGCGAATATCACTCCGCTTACCATCGGTGGATTTAATTCGATGAAGGCCCTTTCTACGAGAAACGATGAACCAGAAAAGGCCTCCCGACCTTTCGAAAAGAATCGGGATGGTTTTGTGGTAGCAGAGGGTGCAGGAATCATTATATTAGAGGAACTGCAGTTCGCATTAAAGCGAAAAGCAAAGATTTATGGAGAATTGGTAGGTTATGGTTATACAGGCGATGCCTATCATATTACTGCCCCATCCCCGGACGGCGACGGTGCTGTCCGGTGTATGAGGATGGCTATTAAAGATGCTGGGCTGAAACCTGAGGATGTGGATTATATCAATGCCCATGGAACGTCCACTCCTCTTAATGACTTGACCGAGACGATTGCCATTAAAACGGTCTTCGGTGACCATGCCAAGAAGGTACCCGTCAGTGCGACTAAATCGATGACCGGCCATCTCTTAGGGGCAGCCGGGAGCACAGAAGCTATTTTCACTGTCTTAGCCATTCGGGACAGGATCATGCCCCCCACCATCAATTATGAAGAAGCCGACCCACAATGTGATTTAGATTATGTTCCCAACGTAGCCAGACGAAAACCCGTGAAGATCGCTATGTCCAACGCCTTCGGATTTGGTGGAACCAATGCCACGCTCGTCTTTAAAAAGTTTGAAGGGTAAAGGCACGCAGATTGGTTTGGCCTGTGACCATGGAGGCTTCGAGCTCAAAGAGGAAGTAAAAGTCTTTTTGAAATCCTTCGGTGCCGAACCCATTGACATGGGTACCTTCAGTCAAGAATCAGTGGATTATCCGGATTTCGGAGTCTTGGTGGCGGAAAAGGTCTCCCGGGGGGAATTGGAAAAGGGGATTCTCATCTGTGGGACCGGCGTCGGGATGTCCATGGTGGCGAACAAATTTCCAAGAGTCAGAGCAGCCCTGGCCAACGATCTTTATTCTTCTCGTTGCAGTCGAGAGCATAATGATGCCAATATCTTAATTATCGGGGGCCGAATCGTAGGGAAGGAGCTGGCAAAAGAAATCGTAAAGGTTTGGCTGAAAACCCCTTTTGCTGAGGGGAGACACAAAAGGCGATTAGAAAAAATCGAGGCATTGGAGAAAGAAAAATTTAAGCGACAAATTTGAGGGGGAAATTCTAAACCCTAAACATAAGGCTCGAAATAAATCCAAATGAGTGAAGGACAAAATTCAAAACTTTCTCATTTTAAGAATTTGAATTGGTTCATGAATTCGATATTCGAATTTCTTGAGAGTAAAGTATATTCGAAAACTTGGGTCCGATTTTTCGGCTGTTTGTTCAAAGGGACCCATCCCATCCTCTGAATGGCTCACCTTTGAAAGAAAAAGAGAGAAAAAAGGTTTCTTCCCATCGGCCCTCTTGGGAAGAGTATTTCATGGATATCACTCATCTCGTTGCCAAGCGATCGACCTGTCTGCGAAGGCAGGTTGGAGCTGTTCTTGTCAAAGATAAAAAGATTTTAGCGACAGGTTACAATGGAGCTCCTTCCAGACTGGAGCATTGCTTAGATATTGGTTGCCTCCGGGAGAAACAAGGCATCCCTTCTGGAGAGAGACACGAACTCTGCCGCGGCCTCCATGCTGAGCAGAATGCCATTATTCAAGCCGCTTACCACGGAGTGGAGATCCGTGAAGCCACCCTTTACTGTACAAACCACCCCTGTATTATTTGTTCGAAAATGATCATCAATGCAGGAATTCAGAAAGTCGTCTTTGAGGACGGCTATGCCGATGCGCTGGCCAAAGAGATGTTGAAAGAATCAGGAATCAAAATTGAGAAATTTAATCGGAAAAAATAGGTTTAAAGTTACAAGTTCAGAGTTTGAAGTGGAAGACAAACGCATGAAACCGAGAAATGAAACCTCCGGCTTGAAACTTGGAATAGGTGGCGAAGCACTATGAAATGTCCTTTCTGTAGTCATCCCGAGAGTAAAGTAGTCGATTCCCGACTGGGAAAGGATAAAGAAACCATTCGGCGTAGAAGGGAATGCCTTGGCTGCCATAAACGATTTACTACCAGCGAGAGGGCAGAGGATGCCCTTCCATTGATCGTGAAGAAGGATGGGAGAAGAGAACCTTTCAATCGTCTTAAAATCTTCAATGGCTTAAAAAAAGCTTGTGAGAAGAGGCCGATCAGTATCAACATGATTGAAAAGATCGTTAATCGCATCGAGCTCCATTTCCAGGAAAGAGGAGAAAGAGAAGTAAAGAGCTCTGAGATTGGGGAGCGTGTGATGGAGGAACTCCACCGTTTAGACGGAGTGGCTTATGTGCGCTTTGCCTCTGTCTACCGCCAGTTTAAAGATATCCAGGAATTTATGGACGAGCTGAAAGACCTCCTTGGGAATAGGGAAGAGGCCAAGAAGAAATAAGACCCAATTTACCAACCCGAATGGCGATCATAAATTTTTTTAAAAATGTATGGATGACGGAAAATGGATGAAAAGAGCTCTCCGTCTTGCTGAGGCAGGAAGGGGGAGGACTTCTCCCAATCCCGTGGTGGGTGCTGTTCTAGTCAAAAAAGGCAAAGTGGTGGGAGAAGGGTACCATGCCAGAATAGGGGAAGCTCATGCAGAGATTATCGCGCTTCGTCAGGCACGGGACAAAGCCAGAGGAGCCGTCCTTTACCTCAATCTTGAACCTTGCACGCATTATGGCAGAACCCCTCCCTGTGTTCCCCAGGTCATTAAAGCTGGTGTGAAACGCGTTGTGATTGGCATGGAAGACCCCAACCCTTTGGTAAATGGGAAAGGGATTGAAGCTCTAAGGAAATCCGGTCTTGACGTTAAAGTGGGGGTTTTGGAAAAGAAGTGCCGGAGGCTCAACGAGGCCTTTTGCAAATATATCCTGAAAAAAGAACCCTTTGTTGTACTGAAGGTTGCTGCTACACTGGATGGTAAGATAGCCACAAGAAATGGGGATTCCAAATGGATTTCAGGAGAGGCCTCGCGACGTTTTGTACATAAGTTGAGAGACCAAGTCGATGGAGTACTCGTTGGCATCGGGACGGTATTAAGAGATGACCCCCTGCTCACCGCTCGGATGAAGGAAGGGAGGGAGCCCTATCGAATCGTTCTGGACAGCCGATTGAAGATTCCAGAGGAAGCCAAGGTGTTTGAACATTCTCCCTCAAAAGTTATTCTCGCTACGACAGGGTCAGCTCCTCAGGACAAAATTGAAAGACTGGAAAAGAGAGGAGTCCTGGTCTTAATCATCGATTCCAGAGAGGGAAGGGTTAATTTAAGGTCATGTCTTTGCAAGCTGGGGGAAATCGGGGTGACGAATCTTCTGGTAGAGGGGGGGAGCCAGGTCAATGGCTCGTTCCTGAACGAAGGTCTCATTGATAAATTCCTCCTCTTTCTGTCCCCGAAATTGATTGGTGATCCACAAGCTCTTGGAATCTTTGGCGGGAGGGGAGTTACCAACCTTAAAGAGGCAGTTGCTCTAAAAGAAATCAAGACAAAAAAAATTGGAGAAGATATATTTGTAGAAGGCTATTTTGAATAGGAAACGAAGTCATGTTCACTGGAATCATAGAGGATAAAGGGAAGGTTTCAAGGATAGAGCACAGGGGGCAAGAAAAGAGGTTGATCCTAGAATTGCCACCTCATTTGACAGAATTGCAACTGAGTGATAGTATTAATATAAATGGTGTTTGCCTCACAGTTGTTCAGAAGAACGAACAAGGGATTGAACTTGATCTGTCCCTAGAGACTCTTCAAAAAACTGCATTGGGGGAGTTGAAAGAAGGGGACCATGTCAATTTGGAAAGAGCCTTAAGACTGACTGATCGCTTAGGTGGACATATCGTAACAGGGCATGTGGATGGGATTGGGGAGATTGTAGAGAAAAGGGAGGAAAGGGATTTTCTTCAATTGGGAATAAGAATTCCCGAATCAGTATCAAGATATGTTGTGCAAAAAGGATCCATTGCTATTGACGGAATCAGCCTGACGGTGAATGAATATCAGGAAGGGGAGATCCGGATGACCCTGATTCCTTATACGATCGAAAAGACGACTCTCAAGCAGAAAAGGGTCGGAGACCGGGTCAATTTAGAAGCCGATATTTTAGGAAAATATGTGGAAAAATTCCTGGATCGGGGAGATAAAAAACCTGGACAAGTGGGCCTGTCTTTTTTAAAGGAGCACGGTTTCGTCAAGAGAGATTGAGAGGTTCGAATGATTCATAGAATTGAAGCAGCATTAGAGGATATCCGCCAAGGGAAGATGGTCATCTTGGTCGATGACGAAGATCGGGAAAATGAAGGCGATCTTACTACGGCCGCGGAGAAGGTGACGCCTGAGGCCATCAATTTTATGGCAAAATACGGAAGGGGACTGATTTGTCTTTCATTAACGGACGAAAGGCTCAATGAGCTCCGTCTCCCAATGATGGTCTCTGAAAATACATCGCGATTTCAGACCGCATTCACCGTCTCCATCGATGCCCGTAAAGGGGTGAGCACGGGTATTTCAGCATCTGACCGGGCAACAACTATTTTGACTGCGATGGATGAAAACACCCAACCCGAAGATTTGGTCTCCCCCGGCCATGTGTTTCCGTTAAGAGCAAGCCCGGGTGGGGTGTTGGTCCGAACTGGTCAGACCGAGGGATCGGTTGATCTGGCTAGATTAGCAGGGCTGAAGCCAGCCGGGGTGATCTGCGAGATCATGAAAGATGATGGGACGATGGCAAGGATGCCTGATCTCCAGGCCTTTGCTGAAGAATTTGGGTTAAAGATTGTAACCATTTCCGATTTGATCAAGTATCGCCTCAATAAAGAGTCCTTAGTCCGAAGGATTGTCACAGCCACCATTCCTACAAAATACGGTGGTGTGTTTACAGCTATTGCTTATGAAAACGATGTGGATCCCTATCACCATATTGCCTTGGTCAAAGGGGAGGTCGGACCAGAAGACACAGTCTTGGTGAGGGTTCATTCCCAATGTTTGACCGGTGATGTATTCGGATCGAGGCGATGCGATTGCGAAGAGCAGCTTCATACAGCCATGGCAATGGTAGAAAAAGAAGGGAAGGGTGTTATCGTCTATATGAGGCAGGAAGGAAGAGGAATCGGATTAGTCAATAAACTGAGAGCCTACTGTCTTCAAGATATGGGGAAGGATACCGTGGAGGCCAATGAGGCATTGGGATTTAAAGCCGACATGAGGGATTATGGAATCGGGGCTCAGATTCTAGCGGATCTCGGTCTTCATAGGATTCGCCTGATGACAAACAACCCTCGAAAGATCATCGGTCTGGAAGGATATGGCATTAAGGTGGTCGCAAGGGTTCCTATCGAGACAAAACCCCATCAAGAAAATATTGAATATCTCAAGGCCAAGGCAAAGAAAATGGGGCACCTGCTCTCCATCAAATCGGGGGAGTGACCCTGCACCACGCGGGGTGCAGGGCAGAGCCCTGAACCTTACATGGTTCAGACGAAAGGAGAAGAAGATGGTGAAAACCTTCGAAGGCAAATTGATGGCCAAGGGACTCAAGTTCGGGATTGTATTGAGTCGGTTCAATGACTTTATTGGCGAACGACTTCTGGAAGGGGCAATGGATGCCCTACGGCGAAGTGGAGCAGAAGAGGAGGATTGTGCAGTGGCTCGGGTTCCAGGAGCCTTTGAGATCCCTCTTGTTGCAAAGAAGATGGTCAAGAGCGGGCGATACGATGCCATCATTTGCTTAGGCTCTGTGATCCGGGGAGCCACCCCTCATTTTGCTTATGTGGCTAATGAAGTCACCAAGGGAATTGCCAGCCTCACCTTGGAAAGTGAAATTCCCATCTCCTTCGGGGTGCTGATCACCGATACCATCGAACAGGCGATTGAAAGGGCCGGGACTAAAGTCGGGAATAAAGGTTTTGATGCGGCGATGTCAGCCATCGAAATGGTCAATCTCATGAAAGAGATAGGAAAGGGCAAAGGCTAGTTTGGGGAGAAGAAGAAAATCGAGGGAGTCTGCCCTCCAGGTTCTTTATCAATTGAATATTACAAAGCAGGAGGCCACGACAGCCCTCGCGCGATTTCAGGAACATTTTTTATCCAATGAAGAAGTCGATGATTTTCTGAAGCGTCTTGTCCTGGGCGTTTTGGAGAACCTTCCTCAATTGGATCAGCTGATCGAGCAATACTCTGAAAATTGGCGTTTAGATCGTATCAACATGATCGACCGGAGTATCCTCCGCATGGCTCTCTTTGAACTCCTCTACTGTGAAGAAATTCCTCCTAAGGTGACCATCAACGAAGCAATTGACCTCGGAAAACGATTCGGATCCGAGGACTCTGGAAGTTTCATCAATGGCATTTTAGACCGAATCCAGAATGAGGCTGTCCGGAAGCCCATCGAGCCAAAGTCCCCCTTACCCTAACCCTCTCCCCCCAGGGAGGGGGAGGAGTATTTTGGTTATTAGGTGTTTGGAAATTGGATTCTGATTGAGATTTGGAACTTGTTTATTGGGGTTTAACTGCATGGATATAATTGTTTCCAAAGAGAGGGTTGATGCTCAGGAGTGCGATGTGCTGGTCACCGGATTTTTCAGGGACGAGAGGCCTCTTAAAGGATCAAGCGGCTGGATCGATTGGAGGTTTAATGGAATGTTGTCTCAGCTCTTGATTGAAAATAAGTTGACCGGTGATTGGAAGGAAGCGACCTTAATTCCTTCACAGGAAAGAATCCTTCCCAGAATGATCCTTCTTCTCGGTTTAGGTGAAGTAAAAAGATACAGTTACCCTCGCCTGCGTGAGCTATCCTCCTATCTCTTAGACACCCTTGTGAAATTAGGTTGGCCAAATATCTGCCTTTCATTTCCTTATGGAGAGAGCTACCATGTGGATTGTAGAAAAATAGTAGAGAGCCTCATCGAGGGGATTGCAGGTGACTTAGACCATCAAGAAACCCTTTTTGAAGAAGGATGGACCAGGAGACTTCGGCTTTATTTTGCTGAGGGAGAAGAGGTTTTCCCGGAAATCCTGTCAGGAGTTCAAACTGCCAAGTCCATCTTCGGAGAACGAATTCAAATAAAGATTTCCGTCCCCCCAGAAAGTCCTTACCTCCAGAATACCGGAAACAAAATCTAGTACACTCCTTCCATTTTTATTTTTCGTAACCGTAGCCATCGCTACTGAGGAAGTTAGGTATCCACGGTCACAATCCCCATCGGTTTTTGTACAGGGGAGTAAACTTTTTTTGACAAATGATCTGAAATAATGTAATAAATGATACCGTATATCATTGAATGTATCCCGCTGGAATCGACTTATGGTGCAGAAATTATCGAAGATATGGACGGACGGAAAACTGATTCCATGGGAAGAAGCTAATGTCCACATCCTGACTCATAGTCTTCGTTATGGTTTACCGGGGCCACTGACGAGAGAACTTCAGGCGGCCTTTTTCGATATCGTGAAAGGGAAAAACTCAGAATACAGAGAATGGCTGGATTACCTCTGATAAACATACTTCGGAATTCGGAATGCGGATTTCGCATTTTCTAATATCTATGCTGCATTTCGCAATCCCCAATCCGCAATCGAAATGCATCTCATCATTGATGGTTATAATCTCCTCCATGTTAACCGTTCCTTGATCAACCTCAATTCCGTCCAACTTCAATGGGAACGGGAGCGTCTCATTGACCGACTTTCAACTTATCAAAAACTTAAGCCGCGTGGGATTACGGTCGTTTTTGACGGGTGGCAGGAAGGTTGGAGCACGGAAACGAGAGAAAAGAAAAAGGGGATTGAAGTCATCTTTTCCAAGTTGGGAGAAAAGGCGGATGAGGTGATTAAACGACTTGCCAAAGAAAAAGGTTCAGGGGCGATCGTGATCACTTCGGATCGAGATGTCGCAAGATTTGCTCAGAGAATGGACGTTGCCGTCATTCCGTCTGAGGAATTTCGAGAAAAGCTCGAGGAAGGATCTTCTGACATGATTGAAGGGAGCCCTGAAGAAGAAGAAGGGAAGGGAATGAAGAAAAAGGGGCCCTCAAGAAGACTTTCAAAGAAGGAGAAAAGAGCCAGAGCGGCCTCAAAAAAGCTTTAGTCCATTTTAAATCTAGAAGCCAGGTTAATGGAGAGCTTAGGAACTTAGGGATTTAGCAATCTTAGATCCTTTCATTCACCAAATCGTTCACTCCGGAACCCGAAATTCATTTGGCCTTCCACTTACTCTCTGTTCCCTGCAAAAGTCTGGAGATATTGGATTGGTGTCGATAGAGAATTACGGCAGCAATAATCACGCTTGCAATGAAATAGGCCTGAGATTCGTCTCTAAAAAAGGCAATCAGAATTGGGATGGTTATCGCGCAAGTGATAGATCCAAGCGAGATGTACCTCCATTTCCAAACGATCCCTACAAAGATCAAAAATTCAATAAGGACTGGGATCGTTGATATCGGAAGGTAAAAACCCAAAGCAGTGGCAACACCCTTTCCACCTTTAAACCCGAGAAAAATTGAGAAAACGTGACCAAGAAATGAACTCAACCCTGCAAGGGCAATCCATACGTGCCGCGAAAGACCCCATTGATCCGCAGGAACCAATACCTGGGCGAGTACCGTAGGGATCGCCCCCTTTAACACATCGCCAATCAGTGTCAAGATACCCAATGCCTTTCCTGCTGTACGAAAGATATTGGTCGCCCCGATATTTTTGCTTCCTATTTTTCTTGGGTCGACTTTAGAGAAGAGTTTAGTAAGAATCACTCCGGTCGGGATCGAACCCAAAAGATAACCAAAGAGGGCAATAAAAATTCCGATGGGCATAGAAAAACCTCACGTCAATAAACTGCTCTTCTTCTCCAGTTCACCAGGAAAATTCCCGCGGAAACCAAAGGAAGGCCGATCATTAAAGAAACCGTTAACTCCTCGTGGAGAAAAAAGACACCAAATAGAACGCCGAAAATAGG
>CAYGWV010000104.1:0-7610 GCA_964353925.1 uncultured Syntrophaceae bacterium
CGAAGGGCGAGCGGTGAATTACGACACAGTCTCCAAGGGGGGAGGAAGTTTGTTAAGTTATTTTCTGTGCAATCCTAAATGCCAAGCAGACCTGCCTGATTTTATAAAGACCTAACACCTATTGAGCCAGCACCTCAGCCCAGGTTGTGACCGGCCATTCTGTCTTAAAGAGTCCTTCTACAGCAGGTTTTGCTTTCTCCCTAAAAGAGTCGGCATCAGGGATGATCACCTGCATCCCTTTGCGCTGGAGGTCGATGAGAATTTTGAGTTCATCTTTCTTCATCTTCTCGGTGGCCCAGTTGGCGGCTTCTTTTGAAGCCTTCACGATCAAATCCTGATCCCCCTTTGACAACCCATCAAAGAAGGTTTTGTTGATCATGATCCCTCCGGTCTGGACAAGATGATTGGTCATGGTGAGATGGGTCTGGACCTCATTTAGCTTAAAGGAGCCAATTTGTCCCAGATCACCCTCTGACGCATCCGCCTTGCCTTCCTTCAAAGAATTATAGAGCTCAGGAAGAGGGATTGGTATAGGCTCTGCTCCCATCTCTTTCCAAACGGCAATCCAAGTCTTCACCGTGGGCAGTCGGAGCTTCATTCCATAGACGTCGGCTGGGGTGTAGAGAGGTTTTTTTGATGTCGTCTGGCGGAGCCCTCGGGAGACAAGATCAAGATACTTCACGTTTCCGGTTTTCTCCACTTGCTCTCGCGCCTTCTTTCCGATGCTTCCTTCCCAGACCCTCATGACGTGGCTGAGATCCTTAAAGACATAAGGGGCATTGAGGAAGAAATATTGGGGCCCGAAGATCTCAAGGGCCCGGTGGCCGTTCGACTGCATTTCGATCGCCCCTTTACTACACAAATCGTTAATCTCTTCTTCTGACTTAACTCCGGCTTGCACTTCAACTGCGATTCTCCCGCCGCTTCCCTTTTCAACCAGTTCCTTGAACTTTCCAGCCGCATCAACGAGAATATGACCTGGTTTAAAGGGGCTGCCTATACGGATAGTCGTCTTCTTAACGGGTTGGGCCGTGGGTTTGACCGTGGGAGCCGTCTCCGCACAGGCGAAGAGGAAACATGAAAGAGCGAACATTGATAAAATGAATCCTATCTTTGCAATTCTCATTATTTTATCCTCCTTTCTGATTTGTGTCTCTCCATAAACTAACGGTTTCCGAAAAGGTCGTCATTCCGGCGAAAGCCGGAATCCAGTCTTTTCAAGACCTTCTGGATGCCGGATCACGTCCGGCATGACGGAAAAGGTGCATTTATAAACAGACCCTGATTGAAATCATTTTTTCATCTCCTTGATGAGCTTGCCAAAAAACTCATGGTCGTGGGCCAGAAGTTTTCCAAAGGCCTCCGGGCCAAGGTAGGAGAGGTTTACGGCCATGTCCTTTGCATTCTTCTTGAAAACCGGATCATCCATTCCTTGTTTGAAAGCGTCATGGAGTTTCTTAATCGCGTCGGGTGGAGTGCCTTTGGGCGCAACCAATCCACGCCACATCCCCATCACGAAATCAATGCCTTGTTCCTTGACCGTCGGAACATCAGGAAACATCTCAAATCGCTTTTCCGCAAAGAGAGCAATGATCTTCAACTTCCCTACTTTTACATGCTCGATCCCCTCCGGGGGAGAGACGGAAACAGCATTGATATGGCCTCCGAGTAAGGCGGTTACAGAGGGTCCTCCGCCTGAAAATGGAATATGATTGAATTTCACACCGGCTGCCCTCTCAAAAGCAAGGGCAACCAGGTGGACCCCTCCTCCTGCCCCCGAGTTCCCTACAGTGATCATGTCAGGGTTCTTCTTAGCATAATCCAAAAACTCCTTGAGACTCTTCCAGGGAGCGTCAGACCTTACCAAGAACATGGACGGATCGCTCACCACATTGATCATGGCGTCGAAATTGTTGTAGGTGAAGGCAGTGGTCACCTGATGCGGAAGAATGGTGAGGGGGGTGACCGCAGAAACCAACGTATAGCCATCGGGTTTGGCCTGTGCGGCTTCGGTATATCCCACAGCACCTCCTCCGCCCGGTCGATTAATAACGACCACGGCCTTTCCAAGATATTTCCCTGTCGTTGCGGCCAAGGCGCGAAAAATGAGATCTGTCGCTCCCCCGGCTGCCCAGGGAATAATGATCTGAACCTCCTTCGTTGGAAAATCCGCCGCATGAATCGGTATGGCTATCATGAGAGATAAGACGAATAAAATACCAAAAATTCTTTTTACCATGACGACCTCCTCTCGCTTTTAGCTCAAATCTCAACGTATAAACTTCTTCACTCCGGACCCTAAACTTAAACCCGCATTCCGCATTCTACACTCCGCAATCTAAACCGTCCCTCCTTTCTTTGATTTTTTAAACATCAGCCAAATCAACGGACCTATCAAGAAGAGAATGGTTGCAAGCAAAAAGACCATTGAGATGGGCCGATTGATAAAGACTCCAAAATCGCCATGAGAGATCATCAACGACTGACGAAAGGCCACCTCCAATTTTGGCCCGAGAACCAGGGCTAAGAGAAGGGGTGCACCCTCATATGCCCATTTCCTCATCAGGAACCCCATGGCACCGAAGAGGAGCATCATCCAGATATCGAAAACCGAATTATTCACGGTATACATCCCTGTGATGCAAAAAAGGATGACGAGGGGTAAAAGGATCCTCTTGGGAATTCTGAGTATGTTGGCAAAGAGAGGAATAAGGGGAAGGTTGAGGATGAGAAGCATAAAGTTACCGATATACATGCTCGCGATGACTCCCCAAAAGAGTCCTGCATGCTGACTGATCATTAATGGTCCTGGCGAGACTCCATGGATGAGAAGAGCACCCAGAAGAATGGCCGTGGGAGGAGCGAAAGGAATTCCAAGGACAAACAGTGGAATGAAGGCAGCTTGGCAGGCGGCGTTGTTGGCAGATTCAGGACCAGCCACTCCTTCAATCGCTCCCTTACCAAACTCCTCAGGGTGTTTAGAAACCTTCCTCTCGATCATATAAGAGGCGTAAGTGGCAATCACCGGTGCTGGTCCCGGGACCAAACCTATGCCGAATCCAGATACCGTCCCCCTGAGAATTGCCCCAATCGATTTCTTTAAATCTTGGAGGGAGGGATAAAGTTCCCTCAGGCGCGGCATGAGAACTCCTTGGTCCAGCAGTTCCGAGGGCTGATTGACATTGACCAGAACCTCTCCAATTCCGAAGAGCCCGATAGCGACAGCAACAAATTCGATTCCACTGAGCAGTGGAACTGAACCGAAGGTAAAACGGGCATCTCCAGTAACAGGGTCGAGCCCGATGGTTCCGATGATCAGTCCGATGATTGCCATCATCAGAGATTTGAGGAGTGATTTACCTGTCACATTGCTCAAAACAATAAAGCCAAAGACCATTAAAGAAAAATATTCAGGAGGACCAAAGGCCAATGCTGCCTCTGCCAATGGCGGGGCCAAAAAGACCAATCCAAAAATTGCAAGGGTCCCTGCAATAAAAGATCCAATGGCAACGATGGCCAGGGCAGGGCCTGCCCTCCCTTTTTGTGCCATTCTATAACCATCAATACAGGTGATGACAGAAGCCGTCTCTCCAGGCACATTGAGGAGGATGGAGGTGGTAGAGCCCCCATACATTGCTCCGTAGTAGATTCCAGCAAGCATAATGATGGCAGAAGTGGGATTCAGGCCAAATGTAGCAGGGATAAGAAGGGCGATCCCCGCGATCGGTCCAATTCCAGGGAGCACACCGATGATGGTCCCCACGATGCAACCGATCAGACAATAAAGAAGGTTTTGAACCGTTCCGGCGATGCCAAAGCCGTTGATTAAATGCTGGAGTGATTCAAACATTGCTGGTCTCCCTTAAATTCCAATCCACCCCTTTGGCATAGGGATGTCAAGCCATTTAACAAATACAAAATAGGACCCAACAGCCGCCACCACTGATATCAGAATGTTTAGGCCCCACCGTTTTATCCCCAAGATTCTCAAGAGACCCAACATCAAAAGGAAAGAAATGAGCGGATATCCCAATCGATTGAAAAACAGGGTAGCAAAAACCATTGTTCCCAGAAAGAGGATCAATTGTATTGGAGACCCTGAAGATTCAGGGAAGGGTTCTTTTTTTACCTTTGCAGCCATGCCCTGAGAGAAAACTTTTAGAACGAATAACCCTGATAAGATCATGAGGAGTATTCCCAGAAGTAGGGGAAACATCCCGGTCCCTGCCGTTCGGAAGGTTCCGAGAGGCATTCTTAAAGAGAGAAGGACGGTTGCCGCTCCGAAAAGGAAGATTACAATCCCAACGATTGCTTCATCCTTCTTCATTCCAGGGCCTCACTTTTTAAATAGAGGATCGAATAGCGGGTAAGGCATCGTGCTCAAAAAAACATTGCTTAAAAAAGATTTCATTTCTACCCCGGGGCCTTTAGTCTGTACCTTATAACTCATCATTCAACCTTTCGTCTGACGGAAACCCAATCTCGTAGAAATACCAAAAGCCGTTTCCATCACTTCCTTTTTCAATGTTTCTTGAATGATCTTTCTCGTGACTCGAAAGGCCGGGCCTGTGATACTGATCGCGGCCACCGTTTTCCCAATCTCGTTATAGATCGGTGCGGCCACACATCGAATTCCCTTCTCGTTCTCCTCGTCGTCAACGGCATACCCTTGCTTCCGGAGGCTTTTTAGGTGTTCTCGCAACTGGATGGGATCGGTGATTGTGTTCGCGGTTCTTCTCAATAGGCTTTTTTCTTTTAGAAAACTTCGCAGTTCCTCCTCGGAAAAGTTGGACAATATCATTTTCCCCACGGCAGAACTGTGAGCGGGATTTCTAAGGCCTATTCTGGAAGCCATCTTCAGGCCGCTTGGATTCTGATCGGTTTCCACCTTATCGATATAGACAATCTCATTCCGATCGAGGATGACGAGATGGATTGTTTCCTTTGTTCGCTCAGCGAGATCCCGCAAAAATGGCTCGGCCTCTTTTCTGAGGTCGAGCTGGCTGAGAAGGATTTGACCCAGCTCCACAAATTTGAGGCCTAAAAAGTAGTTTCTCGTCTTTGGGTCTTGCCGGGCATAGCCAAAATAGGAGAGAGAGGAGAGCAGTCGGTGGGTGGTTCCTTTGGGGAGTTCGATCGTTGAGGATAATTCCCGAATGCTGATGCCCTGAGCGCTTTGCGCTAAGATATCGAGGATCGAAGAAACGCGTTCAATGGTTTGGACAAGATTATTCGGTTTGGAGGCTTCTCTCGGAGGCATTTTATCGTTCCATAATACGAAATGATGTTCCACATTATATTACTTTCAAAAAATCTGTCAAGCTTTTTCTTAAAAAGCGCTGAAAGGCGGCCCCTGTCCTCCCCATCCCTCATCGCAGCCCGGGTCGAGGAGGATTTTCGCTATTCCCGCTTCCCTTTTTTTATCTTAAATGTTAAACATTTTGTTAGAAATTCTTAAAGAGGTCTGTGAAAGGGTGCGGGGGAAAATAAGCGGAGGGCTTAAAGATGGAAAAATTTAAAGTGTTGCTCTATGAAGAGATGCACGAAGAGGGGAAAGCGATTTTAAAAGAGAAAGCTGACATCTTTTTTGCTGAACGGCTGGATGAGCCTTATCTCATTGACCGTGTCAGGGATATCGATGGCATGATCGTAAGAGCCAACGGAAGAGCCAGCCGAAAGGTGATGGAGTCGGCTCCAAAGCTTAAGGTCGTCGGAAGGCATGGAGTAGGGGTGGAGAACATTGATCTGGAGGCAGCCACAGAAAAAGGGATATGGGTGGTGAACACACCCGATGCCAACGATGCCTCCGTGGCTGAACACTTTTTCGGCCTGGCTCTGATGCTCTCAAAGATGCTCAAGAAAGGGGAGATCGCATTGAGAGAAGGTCGGTTCGAAGCCCGTTACCAATATATCGGGAATGAGCTGCATGGAAAGACACTCGGCATCCTTGGTTTTGGTCGAATTGGAAAGACGGTCGGGCGAATGGGATACAAGGGATTTGAGATGAAAATCCTCTATTATGATACCGTTCGATATAGAGAAGTTGAAGAAGAAATTAAGGCGAGCAAGGTAAGCTTGGATGAGCTTCTTTCACAGTCAGATTATGTCTCCATTAATCTTCCGATGTTGCCAGAGACGAAGGGGTTGATTCAGGAGAGGGAGTTAAGTTTAATGAAACCGACTGCTTTTATCATCAATGTGGCGAGGGGACCGATCTGGGATGAGAAGGCCCTTTATCATGTGCTTAAGGAAAGGAAGATTGCTGGCGCTGGGTCTGATGTGTTTGAAGTGGAGCCCGCAACAAAAGATCATCCTCTATTTCAGTTAGAAAATTTTATTGGAACGCCCCATATGGCCGCCCACACGGACGAAGCTCTCAGGAGAATGAGCAAGGTCGCTGTGGATATTATAAGAGTTCTGGAAGGAAAGAAACCGGTCTATCCGGTCAACCCCGTTGTTGGGAAAAAAATCGGTTAAATCAGGGGTTACTCCTGAATTGGCAAACGACTGTCAGTCAGACACGGGGGAATCTAATTCAACTACGGGGTCAATCAACCGAGAAAATAAAAGGGAATTTAACTGTGGGTCGATAACTTTGAACTGGGTGCTAACGTCGACCCAAGTCCACATGAGGCTTTCACCTACGAGTCGTTAGGTCTTGCGAATAAGGTTGATTGAAGATTTACGATTCAAATAAACAAAAAAGGCAGACCCAAATGACCCTGCCTTTTCCCTCATCAAATTAAATTATAAATAGATTTACTTTTTAAACTTCTTCGTGAACCTCCAAAGACCGAGTAGACCAGAAACAAGAAGGAGAATCGTGGAGAGTTCAGGAATCGTGCCATTGATAGTAATGTCATAGGTCCCGGCGGCCAAACCAGCGAGCGGAATATCGTTAGCTATACCCCAGAGCGCGAACACATCTGCAACCGTAAACGTCGAATCGTTATAGAGAAAGCTATGTCCCAAATACTTTTCACACAGGGAATCACATCACTTCATACCTTCCTTTCAATTAAAGATATTCGATCCCACCTCTCAACGGAGCCGACGGGGCAAGGAATTTGAACAGCCCCGATAATAAGAAGGGGTCACTTTGATTCCCTAAGTCATCTCTGGAAGTAATTCCGATATAGTAGGTTCCCGATTCTGTAGGGAACTCAGGCCACTCATCTGGGATGATCAACTCAGTCTTTCCAATGACCAGTTTTGAAATTATCCCCGGTGTCGTCTCCCACGAAAAGCTAGCGGGTTCAAAAATGGTTCTGCCCTTGCTTACATACACTACGTAGCTGCTTGCTCCAGGACCGGGTTCCCACCAAATTCTTCGTTTGAGAATCAATGGCGCAATTTTCTCTCTCCTCCTCAACGCATATGCTTCTGTTGAACCATTCGCATTAAACCCTTTTTCTAATAAAATTGATTTGACCAATGTGGCGATCTCCCCGGTTGCTATTGAACCTTTTGAAAGGAGATAGTCAGCTTTGCATTGGGTCGCTACCTCTTGAATTTCTTGTAAATCATAATTTGTAAGAATGATAATAATTACGTTTGGGTGGCTGGCTTTTATCTTTCTAGTTAGTTCAAGGCCGTTTTCCCCGGGTAAT
>CAYGWV010000105.1:0-18344 GCA_964353925.1 uncultured Syntrophaceae bacterium
GAAGCCATCCGTTTAGGAATGAAGACATTGAGGCAAAGTGGAATTGCGAAGATTAAAGAAGGGGTGACGACCATCGAGGAGGTCCTTCGGTCAACCATCGAGGATCGATGATTTATTAAAGGAAAATTAGGAGGAAAACAAATATGGTTGAGTTACAGAAATTACTTGAGACTGTCATTGAGAAAAAAGCCTCCGATTTACACATCACCACAGGGGCGGCTCCAAAGTTCCGAATTGATGGAAAGTTGATGAGTTTAGATGACACCGTTCTGTCGGCAACCGATACAAAAAGACTTTGCTATAGCATATTGACCGACGCCCAGCGACATAAGTTTGAGGAGGAGTGGGAATTAGACTTCTCCTTTGGAATTAAAGGATTAAGCCGATTCAGGGGGAATATCTTCATGCAACGGGGCGCCGTAGCCGGCGCCTTTCGAGCCATCTCCTTCGATATCCTCAATTTTTCTGAATTGGGAATTCCTCCTGTGGCCGCTGAGTTGCTTAAAAAACCCAAGGGTCTTGTCTTGGTAACAGGACCCACGGGAACCGGAAAATCAACGACCCTAGCCGCCATGATTGACAAAATCAACAGTGAAAAAAGTGACCATATCGTCACCGTCGAGGATCCGATCGAATATCTTCACCGCCACAAAAGCTGTATCGTCAATCAAAGAGAGGTGAACCAGGATACAAAAAGTTTCACCGCGGCCCTTCGCCACATCCTCCGCCAAGACCCGGATATCATCCTCATCGGCGAGATGAGGGATCTGGAAACGATTGAGGCCGCCCTCATTTGTGCGGAAACCGGCCATTTGACATTTGCCACTTTGCATACGAATTCCTGCGTGGAAACGATCAATCGTATCATCGATGTCTTTCCTTCCCATCAACAAACTCAAATCCGGACACAGCTTTCCTTTGTCTTGGAAGGAGTGTTGGCCCAACAGCTCATTCCAAGGGTGGGGGGAAAAGGGCGCGTCTTAGCCATGGAGGTGATGATTCCGAACCCGGCAATTCGAAACCTTATTCGAGAAGATAAAATTCAGCAGATCTATTCATCGATGCAGGTCGGGCAGGCAAAATTCGGAATGCAAACGATGAACCAGTCCCTTCTTTCACTCGTAGAACGTCATATGATCTCTCTAGAGGATGCCATGGAACGAAGCCATAATCCGGATGAATTTCGGCAAATGCTCTCGACTTCCAGCTCCACGATGGCGAAGAAGGAAAGACCAGCGAGAACTGCATAAACCGATTAGGAAAGGAATGAATTATGCCAATTTATAAATGGGAGGGAAAAACAGCTAAAGGAGCCGTCAAAAAGGGAGAGATGGAAGCTCCCAGTGAGGCCGCTATTCGAATCCACCTTCGACAACAGAATATCATCCCGACCAAAATCGAGTCCAAAGGAAAAGAGATCACCATTTCTCTGCCATTCCTGAAGAAAAAAGTACAGCAGCGATCGGTCGCTGTCTTTACCCGACAACTGGCTACAATGATTGACGCGGGATTACCCTTGGTCCAATCCCTGGAAGTTCTCTCCTCCCAACAAGACAATAAGGTCTTCAAAGATATTATCCGTGTAATTAGAGAAGATGTGGAAGGAGGCGCTACCTTTGCTGGAGCCCTTAAGAAACACCCCACAGCCTTCAATGAATTGTATACCAACTTAGTCGTCGCAGGTGAGGAAGGCGGGATCCTTGACACCATTTTAAACCGCCTGGCAGCCTACATAGAAAAGGCAGAGGCTCTGAAAAAGAAGGTTAAATCAGCACTCATCTATCCGGCCACCATCGTGACCGTGGCTGTCGCTGTCGTAATGATCTTGATGCTCTTCGTCATCCCTGTCTTTGAAACCATGTTTCAATCAGCGGGACAATCGTTACCTCTCCCCACGGTGATTGTCCTTACGATAAGTAAAATGATCAAGAAATATATAGTCATTTTCATCCCGGCCCTTATTCTTCTCTTTTATCTGTTTAAAAGATATTACAAAACAGATAACGGGAAGGCTGCCGTTGACCGTCTCCTTCTAAAGTCGCCTGTGTTTGGGCCGTTATTTAGAAAGATTGCCGTGGCCCGGTTTTCACGAACATTAGGAACCCTCGTCAGCAGCGGGGTCCCTATCTTAGACGGATTAACTATTGTTTCAAGAACCGCTGGAAACAGAGCGATTGAAATAGCCATTATGAATGCGAGAGCCAGCATTCGGGAAGGTGAAACCATTGCAGAGCCTTTGGGTCGAAGCTCTCTCTTTCCCCCCATGGTCATCCAAATGATCGCGGTTGGAGAATCCACCGGAGCCCTGGACACCATGCTATCCAAAATTGCAGAGTTTTATGAGGATGAAGTGGATGTTGCGGTGTCCAATTTAACCTCCCTTCTCGAACCGCTTCTCATGATCTTTTTAGGAGTTGTGATCGGAGGCGTCGTGATTGCAATGTATCTGCCTATTTTCAATATGGCCTCTGCTGTGGGATAGATTTCTTCCTGTTCGATATCCTGTTAAATGGTGGAATTGAATGAACACAAATTCAACCCTTTCACTTGATACACACCACAAAATGTTAAAAAATGTGAAGGGATTGATGTTGGGTCGTATCATCATCCTCACCCTTCTCCTCACCATCACTTTGCTTTTTCAACTTTCAGAAAAGAACTATTTTTTCATCCCTCTGACTAACCACTTCTACTATTTCATTGGCCTTTTTTACCTGGTGACGATTGCTTATGCACTTTCTCTAAAAAAGGTCAAAGACCCTCAGCGATTTGCATTTTCACAGATTGTCATTGATCAACTTTTTATTACTGGTTTGATCTACTTTACTGGCGGAAAGGAAAGCTTCTTCCCTATCGCCTATATCTTCTCGATCATTGCAAGCAGCATGATTTTCTATAAACGGGGAGCTCTCTTTTCAGCTTCCCTCTCCTCGCTCCTCTTTGGGCTCCTGTTATTGCTCCAACTCTATCGTTGGATCAATCCCTTGGGCGAACCTCCTATTTACGACGCCAGCCAAATCTTCTATTCCCTGATTATTTATATGGCTGCCTTTCATATCGTCGCTTTCCTGAGCAGTGCCGTATCAGAAGAATTGAAGAAAAAAGGAAAAGAGCTCATCCAGAAACAGGTGGATTATAGTCAACTAGAGGCGTTCAATCGAAATATTATTCAGAGCCTGGACAGCGGTCTGCTCACAATTGATTTCTCCGGGAATATTAACTTTTTAAATCGAACCGCTGAGAAGATCCTGAACCGGAACGAAGAAGAATTGAAAAATACTTCCATTTATGACCTGTTTCCAAGAATCAATAGCATGATCGAACAAGCAAGAAAAAAGGCATCGGCGCCCTCCCCTGACTATCAACGTTACGAAACTCTCTTGTCCAATCATGATGGGAGAAAAATCTATCTTGGATTTTCCATCTCTCCACTGACTGATCCGGTGGGATCATTGATCGGCCATACCCTCATTTTTCAGGATATAACAAAATTCAAGGAGATGGAAGAAGAGATGAAACGAGTGGATAAGATGGCGGCTGTTGGGGTTTTGGCCGCCGGAATGGCCCATGAAATCAGAAACCCATTGGCTTCCCTAAGCGGGTCGATTCAAATGTTAAACACCGAGCTGAGCTTAGATGATCATCAACAGCATCTCATGGAGATTACTCTAAGAGAATCAGAGAGGCTCAACGCCTTGATCACAGACTTCCTCCTTTTTGCACAGCCTCCTCAAACCCATAAGATTCTGTACCCGATCAGGAAGATTCTTGAAGAAACCATTGATCTGTTCACCCATTCCCCTTCCTTTCGTGATGGAATCCATGTCCGCCGACCGGGTGACCACGAAGAGGTACGCGTCTCGATCGACCCTGATCAAATGAAACAAGTGTTTTGGAACCTTTTGATTAATGCAGCCCAGTCCATGTCCAACGGTGGAGAAATTCGAGTTCAGCTGGGGAGAGGGAATGGTTGGGGCGTGACGGGCCTTCGGCTCTCGTCCGAGCTGGGAGGAAAGGAATGGGCAAAGATTTCAATCATCGATTCTGGAAACGGGATGGCTCAAGAAGAGAGAGAGAAGATCTTTGAACCCTTTTTTACGACGAAAGAAAATGGAACAGGATTGGGCCTTTCGATCGTCCACAGAATCATTGAAAACCACAACGGGTTGATCAGAGTGGAAAGCGAGTTGGGCAGAGGGTCTAGCTTTACCATCTATCTACCTGCTGACTAGAAGAGGAAACCAAAATGATCAAGGACAAAATCTTAGTGGCCGATGATGAGCAAAGCATGAGGGAATTCCTAGACATCATGCTGAAAAAAGAGGGGTATAAGGTTTCCCTCGCCTCGAACGGAGAAGAAGTTGCCAAACTGGTTGAAAATGATCTCTTTGACCTGGTTCTCCTGGATATTCGGATGCCCAAGCTGGATGGAATCTCTGCTTTGAAAAAGATCAAGGCGAATGCCCCGGAAACCATTGTCATCATGATCACGGCTTATGCTTCTGCGGATACGGCCATCAAGGCGATGAAGGAAGGGGCCTATGACTACATCACGAAACCCTTCAAAGTAGAAGAGATCAAATTGATTATAAAAAACGCATTGGAAAAGAAGAATCTCCAAAAGGAGAATGTCCTTTTGAAGCAAGCGGTCAGGGATCGTTTCCATTTTGGAAACATTATCGGGCAAAGTCCCAAGATGGTAGTTTTGTATGATCTCTTAGAGAAAGTTTCTCCCACCAAGACAAATATTTTGGTTACCGGAGAGAGCGGAACCGGTAAAGAGCTGGTGGCAAAGGCGATCCATTATAATAGTCCTCGAAAAGAGAAGCCTTTCGTGACATTAAATTGCGGCGCCATCCCTGAATCCCTCATCGAAAGTGAACTCTTTGGTCACATGAAAGGGGCTTTCACCGATGCCATTGCCACCAAAAAGGGGTTGTTCGAAGTGGCTGATGAGGGGACGATCTTTCTGGACGAGGTCAGCGAACTTCCCCTCCTCATGCAGGTGAAATTACTAAGAGTGTTACAGGACAAAGAATTCAAGAGAGTGGGGGGGACGGAAGACATCCGGGTGGATGTCCGAATTATCGCGGCCACGAATAAAGAACTCGAAGAGGCAGTAAAAGAAAAGCGTTTTCGAGATGATTTATTTTACCGCCTCAATGTCATCCAGATCAAACTCCCCCCTCTAAGGGATCGAAGAGAAGATATCCAAACTCTGGCCAACCATTTCTTGAAAAAATATTCTCAAGAGTTGAATAAGAACATTTTGAATATCTCTCCAGAGGCGCTCCAAATCCTGCTGAATTATGAATATCCGGGCAATGTGAGAGAGCTTCAAAACATTATTGAAAGGGCTGTCGCCTTGGAGAGTAGCCCAGATCTCACCGCACACAATCTGAGCTCCTATTTAAGTGAGCAACCCCTTCTAAGGAAAGGACCGATTGACATCGAAATCCCGAATGAGGGAATTGACCTTGAAAAGATGGTAGAGGATCTTGAGAGGACTCTCCTGTTGAAAGCGCTGGATAGAACCAAAGGGATCAAAAAGAAGGCAGCAGAGCTTTTGCATATTAATTTCCGTTCCATGCGTTATCGTTTGGAAAAATACGGGTTGAATCACGGATCGGATTCTGACCTGGCCTGAAGGACCAGAGGACAGGAATATTTATTTTCTAAATCGAGGATTTCTATTCGGCCTTGATCATTTCCTTTTAAACCGTTTTCCTAATTCGTCCAGGGGGAGAATAAAGAAGACGGGTCGCCCATGGGGACAGGTTGTGGAAGGATGGAAGGGGATGAGATTCTCGACCAAATTATCGATCTCTTCCCTCTTCAATGGAAAGTTCGCCCGTACGGCAGAATGACATGCCAAAGTGACTAAAAGGGTATGAATCGCCTCCTGCCCTTTCCCCCCTTTTTCTAAAAAAGAGAGTTCATCCAATATCTCTCTAATGAATTCTTTTGGATCTTTTTGGTCAATAAACGACGGGATGGATCGAATGGCAAATAGCTTTTCGCCGACAGGCTCGATTTCAAATCCAATCTCCTTCAATGCCTCCCCAGCTGATTCGAGGATGCACGATTCCTCCGCAGACAACTCAATGAGGATGGGAAGGAGTAATCTTTCGGAAATCATCGACCTGTTTTCATATTCTTTCTTAAATTTTTCAAAAAGAATCCTTTCATGGGCGGCATGTTGGTCAATAAAGATTAAATTCCCCTCTCCTTCGCAGAGAATATAGGTCCCTCGGATCTGTCCAAGAACGGTATACGACCATTTCTCCTTGGCTTTCCAGGGAAGGCCTCCCCCATCTTGCACCATGAGAATTCCCTCCTCTTTTCCGCTCATGAAAAAAGAAGGGGCTGAGAGAGTTTCATGTCCAAAAAAAGAGGGGTGAGCGCTCCTTTGAAAAATCCCTCCCCTCCCCTCCCCTTCAGGAGCCATTTCTTCCAACCGGGAAGGACCTTCCTCTAACACCATTCGGACGGCTGCGAGAACGGCCCGATACACCCTATCGGGATTCTGAAATTTCACCTCGGCTTTGGTCGGGTGGACATTCACATCAACGTCAGAGGGAGGAACGGTCATGAAAAGGATAACAATAGGAAATTGATTGCTCGGGAGGATATGGCGATAGGCGTCCAAAACGGCTTTATAGATCATTCGATCTTTGATAAAACGGTGGTTGACATAAAAAAAGATGGAACCCGCATTTCTTTTTGAAAGAGAAGCGAGACTTGCGTATCCCGATATTCTGAATCCCCCGTCTTCGAATCTTATGGGCTGGAGATGGGGATAAATGTCTTTTCCAAAAATCGCTTCGATTCGAACCAAAGGAAATTCCGTTTTGAGGTATTCATGGAGGGTTCGGCCATCATGAATCAGTCTAAACGAAATCGTGGGATGAGAAAGACTCAATCGGAGAAAGTGATTTAAAGCAGAGCGAAGTTCTGACCGGATCGATTTCAAGAATTTTCTTTTTACCGGAATATTGTAGAAGAGTTGCTTGACTTCCACTTCCGTCCCGATCGGACAACCAGTTTCTGAAATACTCTTTATTTCACCTCCTTCACAAATCACCTTCGTTCCGCTGAGGGAATGATGCGTTCTGGTCTGAAGGATCATTTTAGAAACCTGACAAATGCTGGGGAGGGCCTCTCCTCTAAATCCTAATGTATGAATGGCGTAAAGATCCTCGGCTTTCCTTATTTTGCTGGTGGCGTATCTTTGAAAGGCCAGTGGAACATCCTCTTGATCCATCCCCTCTCCACTGTCCACTACACGAACCAGTTGGAGCCCCCCGGCCCTTAACTCGACAGTGATCTCCGAACTCCCGGCGTCAACTGCGTTTTCCATCAGCTCTTTCACTACGGAAGCGGGTCTCTCAATGACCTCCCCTGCAGCGATGACCTGTGAAATGGATTGTGGCAAAACTTCAATTTTTCTGGGCATCGTCTTTTCGATCTACCCTCTCCCGTCATCGATAAAGGTCCCCATTCTCCTAAATTTCATATATCGGAGGCTTAACAATTCCTCTTCCTCTACTTTTTCCAATTCTTTCAGGTGTCGTTCTATGACTTCCTTCAAAGTTTTTGCCATTCCTGGTGGGTCTCGATGAGCTCCCCCCAAGGGTTCTTTGACAATCTCATCGATCACGCCCAATCGGGATAAATCCGCAGCGGTCAATTTCAATGACTCTGCAGCGACCTCCTTTCCTTTCTCCCCGTCTTTCCAAAGGATGGCTGCACATCCCTCTGGGGAGATCACGGAATAGATTGAGTTCTCCAACATCAAAATTCGGTCTCCCACACCGATGGCCAACGCCCCCCCACTTCCCCCCTCCCCAATGACCACGGCGATGATCGGTGTTCGCAGCATGACCATCATTCTAAGATTTCTGGCAATGGCCTCTGCCTGACCCCTTTCCTCAGCACCCACCCCGGGAAAGGCACCCGGCGTATCAATCATTGTCAGGATGGGAATTTTAAACGACTCCGCCAATTTCATTAGCCTCAAGGCCTTGCGATATCCCTCTGGATGAGGCATCCCAAAATTCCGAAAGGCCATCTCTTTCGCATCTGCTCCCTTTTGATGGGCGATGATGGTCAGCGATCTTCCATTAAACTTGGCCATTCCGCCGAGTATCGCCGGATCGTCTCCATAGCTTCGATCTCCATGTAGTTCGACGAAATTCTCAAACATCCATTGGACATAATGGGAGGCCTTGGGTCGATCAATATGTCTTGCCAACTGGGTAATTTGCCAACCCGTTAAGTTAGAAAATATTTCTTTCTGCAAGCGATAGAGTTTTTCTTCCAGACCCTTTGTTTGTTCGTTGAAATGGGTCGGTTTTCCCCTGGAAAACCTTTTCAGATTTTCGATCTCTCTTTCCAGTTCAATGAGAGGCTTTTCAAATTCCAAATAATGCTTGACCATCTCGCTCCCCGCTTATTCAAAAGAAATGAGTGCAGATTTAAAAACATTTTGAACATGGTTCCTAAAATCTTGGGTAGGGTCGACCGTGTATCGATCGGACAGGGCAACAACGATCTCCCGGTTGTTTCCACCCATAAAGTGAAGAAGGACTTTAGCGGATCCTCGGTTTGCCACAATAATGTCTCTCAAATCGGTGAGTTGAGAGGGGGCTAATGAAGAGATGGGTATTTTTAAATGAAGGGGCTTCTTGGGTGATAAGGGCAACTCTATAAGAGAATGTACCTCTGTCCCTTTTATTTTGACGTGTTCCTCGGATAGATCAAGGGTCCCCTTGACGAGAAGGGGGTCTCCTCCTCGCAAGCAGGGCAAAGCCGCCTTAAAAACCTCGGGAAAAAGAATGACCTCTACGAATCCCTTCATGTCCTCCAGGGTCAGGAAAGCCATCCGGTCCCCTTTCTTGGTAAGGATCTCTTTCAATCCGCTGACGAGGCCACAGATTCTAACCTCGGCCCCACTTTGAAGTTTTGGAAGGGTGGAAGTATCTAAATCGGTATATTTTTTAATCTCGTCCTCATAGTGTGACAGGGGATGCCGCGAGATATAAAATCCAATCGTTTCCTTTTCAAAAGCGATCAACTGATTTTCCGGAAATTCATCAACGTCCGGATAATTTTCCTTCAGCTCCTTCGAATGATCGATGAGCATACTCAGCTGAGGTTCCCCCTTCTTCCTCTGCGCGGACTGCGATTCTTCGAGGATATCCCCGAGAACGGTCAACATCTGAGATCGGTAAGCTTTCGAGAAATCAAAGGCTCCGCATTTAATCAAACTTTCGATCACCCGTCGATTCACTTTTCTCAAATCAACGCGATGACAGAAATCGTACAGCGACTTAAACCTCCCATTGCCTTCTCGTTCCGCGAGGATGATATCAATGGCTGCATCCCCGACGTTTTTCACCGCCGTCAAACCGAATCGGATTTGATTCCCTATCACCGCAAAACGTTTGAAACTTTCATTGATATCAGGGGGCAAGATCTCGATCTTCATCTCCCGACATTCAGAAATGTATTTGACAATCTTATCCGCATTCTGCGCCTCGCTCGTGAGCAGGGCCGCCATAAATTCGATCGGGTAATGAGTCTTCAGATAGGCGGTCTGGTAAGCCAGAAGGGCGTAGGCAGCGCTGTGGGATTTGTTGAAACCATACCGACCGAAAGTCTCCATCTGCTCAAAAATCTTCTCCGCTTTCTTGGCAGGGACCCTGGCCTTTTTGGCCCCTTCGAGATACTTCTCTTTCTGCCTCTCCATCTCAAGGGCGTCTTTCTTAGACATCGCTCTCCGGAGGTTATCGGCATCCTCGAGGCTAAAATTGGCCAGCGCGCTGGCAATGCGCATCACCTGTTCCTGATAGACGATCACCCCATACGTGTCCTTCAAAATCTCTTCGAGAGCGGGCAGCTCATACCGTATCGACTCTTGGCCATGCCTTCGTTTGATAAACTCACCCACCATTCCACTGTCCAGAGGACCTGGCCGATAAAGAGCCACCAGGGCAATGATGTCTTTGAAACTCTGAGGTTTGAGTTTGGTCAGGAGATCCCGCATCCCTGAACTTTCCAGTTGGAAGATGCCCAGATTCGAGCCGGCCCCGAGAACGGCATAAACTTCTGAATCATCCAATGGGATCTCGGAAAGCTCGACCCTAATGCCTCGGTTCTCTTGGATCAAATGAATCGTCTGGTCCACAACGGTGAGGGTTTTAAGTCCCAGAAAATCGAATTTGACCAAACCGATGGCCTCGACCTGTTTCATGGCATATTGGGTGACGACTTCGCCGTTCTGGCCCCGCTGGAGGGGGAGATACTCCATTAAAGGCTTATTCGCGATCACGACTCCAGCAGCATGGGTTGAGGCATGGCGGGCCAAACCCTCTAAGGACTCTGCAATTTCGAAGAGGGAAGCGATTCGGGTATCTTTTGCGATCGCTTCTCTGAGACCTGCTTCTTGTTGTAAGGCTTGGTCAAGGGTGATATCGATTTTGTTCGGGATGAGTTTTGCAATTCGGTCAACTTCCGCATAAGGAATCCCAAGGACGCGGCCCACATCCCGAACAACCGCTTTCGCCTGCATCTTCCCGAAGGTGATGATCTGAGCCACATTCTCCTTCCCATACTTCTCCGACACGTATTGGATGACTTCGTCTCTTCCTTCCATGCAAAAGTCCACATCCACATCGGGCATGCTGCTCTTTCGGCCGGGATTTAAAAAACGTTCAAAGATCAAATCATATTTGATCGGATCCAAGTCGGTAATGTTCAGGGCGTAAGCCACCAGACTTCCAGCTGCTGATCCCCTTCCAGGCCCCACGGGAATCTCATGGTTTTTGGCATAGTGGATAAAATCATAGACGATGAGAAAGTAACCCGGATAGCCCATCGACTTGATGATTTTGAGCTCTTCCTCAAGTCGGGCCTTATAACCCGCAGAGCGTTCCTTGAAATCTTTCTCTCCCTGATAGCGGGAAAGCCGTCGCTCCAGCCCTTCCCTGGCCAGTTTTTCTAAGTAACTCTCAGCCGTTTCCCCCGCCGGGACGGCAATTCTTGGAATATGTTTCTCATCGAAACGGATTTCAAGGTTGCATTGTTCTGCGATCTCAACCGTATGGGTGATCGCCTCCGGAATGTTTTGAAAAAGATCGGCCATTTCCTGCGGCGATTTAAAATAGAACTCGTCGGACGAAAATTTCATTCGATCGCTATCCTGGATGGTCTTCCCCGTCTGAATACAGAGGAGTACCTCCTGGGCCTTCGCATCCTTTCGGTGGAGGTAGTGGCAATCATTCGTCGCGACCACGGGAAGGGAGAGTTGATACGCGACCTCCAAGAGTCGCTCATTGACCTGCAACTGATTTTCTACTCCATTGTTTTGAATCTCAATAAAAAATCGGCGGTTGTTAAAAATGGTTCGATACTCTTCGGCCGATTGAAGGGCTTTCTTCAGATCCCCGCGACCGGCATGGGAGGCTATCTCTCCCTTCAGACAACCGCTCAAAGCAATCAATCCCTCATTGTACTGACTGAGAAGTCCCTTATCAACCCTTGGCTTATAATAAAACCCTTCGAGATGGGCGAGGCTGACCAATTTCAGAAGATTGAAATAGCCGGCCTCATTCTTGACCAGAAGGGTGAGATGATAGTTCCCCTCCCCTCGTACTCCTGTTTTTCTCTCAAATCGGCTCCCCGGAGAAACGTAAATCTCACATCCCACAATAGGCTTAATGCCATGTTTGATGGCCATTTGATAAAATTCGACCGCCCCGAACATGTTTCCGTGATCGGTTAGAGCCAGGGCATTCATTCGATATTTTTTGGCCAAATCAAAGGCCTCTTCAAATCGAATGGCCCCATCCAGTAAGCTATATTGACTATGGAGATGGAGATGAATAAAATCAGAATGTTCCATAATAAAAATGTCGGATGTCAAACCTCAAATGTCAGATCAAATTTAAAGCTCAACTATTAGAGAGTTTTCATTTTCAACTTTGACATTCATTTGACCCCGCTTTAGTGGGAGATTTTGAAATTTGGATTTCCTCCCCATTCATTCCCATTCGATCGTGCTGGGGGGTTTGGAACTAATATCATAGACGACCCGGTTGACACCCTTTACTTCGTTAATGATCCGATTGGAGAGGTGTTCTAGTATCTTATAGGGCAGTCTGACCCAATCCGCGGTCATGCCATCCTGGCTTCCCACCACCCTTAAGGCAATGACATTTTCATAAGTCCTTTCGTCCCCCATCACACCCACGGTCTTCACAGGGAGTAATACCGCGAAAGCTTGCCAGACCTGATCCAAAACGTCGCTTCGCTCTATCTCGCTCATGACAATCTCGTCGGCGGCTCTTAAAATTTCTAATCTCTCTTTATTCACCTCCCCGATAATCCGGATGGCCAGGCCCGGTCCCGGAAAGGGTTGGCGTTTTATAATTTCATCAGGCAGTCCCAAGACCTTTCCCAGTTGTCTCACTTCGTCTTTAAATAATTCTCGAAGGGGCTCCACTAACTTTAACTTCATCTTCTCGGGTAATCCTCCCACGTTGTGATGGCTTTTAATCGTCGCCGAAGGGCCTTTTGAAGAGATGCTTTCGATCACATCGGGATAAAGGGTTCCCTGAGCCAGGTACTCCACCCCCCCCATCTTTCTGGCTTCGTTTTCAAAAGTCGAAATGAACTGCTTTCCAATCTTTTTTCTTTTATCTTCTGGATCGATCACCCCCTCCAGCTTTTTAAGGAAGGAATTTTCTGCATTGATAGAGATTAATGGTATTTTAAAATGATAACGGAATAAATTCACTACTTGAGACACCTCATTTTTTCTCAAGAGGCCGTTGTTTACAAAGATGCAATGCAGATGATCCCCGATCGCCTTATGGAGAAGAAGGGCCACGACAGTGGAATCGACCCCACCACTCAAGGCACATATGACTTTTCCTTCTCCAATCGCCTTCTTCAGGCCACGGCTAGTTTGCTCTAAGAAAGATTCCATCGTCCAACGGTTAGAACATTCACAAACATGAAAGAGGAAATTCTTGATGAGATCGAGTCCTCTCTGAGTATGAACCACCTCTGGATGGAACTGGAGCCCGTAAATTCTTTTTTGGGACTCTTCAATCGCCGCATAGGGGGTATTCCTCGAATGAGCGATCGCGTGAAATCCCGGAGGCAATACCTTGACGGTGTCCCCGTGGCTCATCCAGACCACCAGTTGACTTCCTTTTCTCCCCAACCCCCGGAAGAGTCCCCCTCCCTGGCTTAAAGTCAATTTGGCTTTCCCATACTCCTTTTTATCTGAGCGGGTGACCTCCCCTCCCAATAATTGGGCGATCAATTGCATGCCATAACAAATGCCTAACACAGGGATGCCCAATCTCACGATGGCAGGATCACAGAGAGGAGCTTTCTTCTCATACACACTTGCCGGCCCTCCCGACAATATGATCCCCTTTGGAGACAGGGATTTTACTCTTTCGAAAGGAATGTCGTAAGGATGAATTTCGCTATAGACCTGACATTCCCTGACCCTTCTGGCAATGAGTTGAGTATACTGGGAACCGAAATCGAGGATGAGAATCTTGTCGAAAAGAGTCCGCTTCTTCATTTTTTCTGTATCCAGATCAAAAAACGATTGGGAAAGAGGATAAAGAGGATTGGTAAACTACTCAGTGCTTCAATAGATATTTTCCGTCCTTTAATTCGTATTGATAGGAGGCCCCTTTGCGATAAAAGAGGTCGCTCTTCTGTAGAAGTTTTGCTGTGATCAATTCTTCAAGGCGAGAAGGATATTGTCCCCTTTCTAAAAAGTAGATTTCTAAAGCATTCTTGATTCGACCCAGTTGCGTCTTATGGACCAAATGCATGGGGACGTCAATATCCACTCGCTCTATCGTTGAATCCCAAAAATGATGCAAAAAATTGGGTTTAAAATAGAAAAGAATGAGAAAGATAAAAATTAGAAAGCCACCGTAGTAAGCAAAGGTTAAAACCCTTCTGAAATTGAACATGCTGACCTTTTTGATGAGACCGGGAGTTTGGACCCCAGCCATTTCGATCAGACCCATGCCGGAGAGGTCCATCACAATCTCACTCGCGTTGAATTTCCCGAGGAGGCTCCGATCAATAATGTCCTGAACCGTTCGGGTCCCATCCACTAAGTTGTAAATCAATTCTTGCTCAGAGGTCAGTTTCTCTTTTAAGTAGCTTTGAGAAGGGATTCCACTGGCCGACTTCTCATCAAGCCTAGGAACCCTTCTGAATACCAAGTGGGGGGAATAAATCTTTTTTTCAATCTCAGACCACTCATCCACCATGCGCAGGATGTTCAATAGCACCTGTTCCGTGCTTAGGGCGAAGGGGATCTTCTTGTAACTTTCGACCAATTTCAAATCAAAGTTAAATTGACCATCCTCCCACCAAAAGAGGTCATAAATGGTTTCATAGATCTGTGTTGAAATCACCTTGAGCACATCGTCTTTCGTCAGGAGCTGGAGCTCCACAAGGATCTCACCGAGGTACTTGAGCGTCTCTTTTTGAATTTTTAAAACCCGGTCCAACTGGTCCTGGGTGATTAATTCGGCCTTCACCAGTATCTCACCGATGAGGTCTTTTTTCCCGCGATAATTGGAGTAGATATGGACGATCATCCCATCGACAAAATGGATCTCTACGAGATCCTTCCCTCGACGAATTCTTAAGACGCCCGTTTTGAGCTGCTGGCCAATAAGCTGAATGATCTCAGTAATGCTGAAGTCTTTTAAAGTTCCCTGTAGGGCCATGGCCTTTCCCTTCTCATCTTCATTCATGATCACGCAACAGCATTGACGTAATCATCTCGGGGGTTTTTCATCAGAGAAAAAGTCTTCTAACGCCTTCCCGATCGTTCCTTTTCTTTTTCAAGTCTTGATGTGAGGCGATAGATCTGTCGGACGAAAAAGATATAGAAAATAAGAAAAAGCCCTCCCCAGAAAATCCATCTCCCAAGGGTTAAGGACAGTCGCGGGAATGGAGAAGGAATCGCTCCACCCCAATAGACAAACCTTAGAACGAAAATAAAAAAGATGAATAGCACAAAAAGCCCTTTGAAGACTTGTTCCCTCCAGAGATAACCGAACCCTACGAGAAAAAAGGAAAGAAATCTGCTGATGAAGTGATTCTGTGCTTGAAACTGTTGAACCTGGGAAGATTTCTTCTCGACAATCTTGGAGTGAAGCTTTTCCTTTTGAATGAACATACGATAACAATTGAAACAAATAAACTCCTGATCAGAAGTTCCTAAATAAAATCGATACGTCGGACTGCCACACATGGGGCATCGGGTCAAAAAGCGTTTCGCCCGGCAATACCTCGCCATCGCTATTAAAACCCCTAAAAATAAGACGGGTGTCAAAAAGGGAACTCTCGATGGGGTTTTCTCGAACCAGGCCTTAAACAGAGGGAACAAAAAGTCCCTTCCGATAAATTGATTGAGAAACCTCATCCAGAGCCTTTGGGGGCTCAAGGTCTCGTCGATCACCAGTCGGTTTAGGTTGGGGGAGTCAATCATTGAATAATAACTAATGAGTGCTGGGTCTAGTTGTTGGGCTCTTTGCAAGGCTTGATTAATTCTCCCGGAAAGATAGGATTCATGGGAATAGGCCCGCCAAAGGTTGTAATAATAAGCTCCTCGGTTTGGATTGAGACCGGTGGCTTGTTGATAGGAAGCGATGGCCAACGTGGTCTGTTTTTGAGCTAGATAGACATTCCCCAAATTGGAAATTGCCTCGCTAAATCTGGGATCCTGTTGGATTGCCTTTCGATACAGTTCCCCCGCCTCTGCATAATGGCCCTGCCGCTTTTCTGCCAACCCTAGAGAAAAAAGAACTTCGGGGTCATTCGGATGGGTCAGCAACCAGGCTCGCAATTTTTCTTCTGTTCCCCTTCCCCAGTCTTCATGATTCGTCTGATTCATTTCCAAAATAATATCCGAAGACGCCCCGTCTAGAAAAGAGGTGGAGGAACGGAGGAAAGATGGAAGGTAAACTAAGGCGATCAGAAAGATGAGAATGAATTGTTTCTCTCTCTTGGAGACGTAACCCCATAATAAAACGGACCAGAAGAAAATAGACCAAAGGATATCCAGGCGCAAGAAAAAAGGGATGAAGAGAATGAGAATTTTGAGGCTGTTGATCAGGAGTCCGGAAATCTCTTGGGCCATATTTTTTCGAATATCATAGGTATAAAGAGGGAGGTATCTGATCATGACAACGATGCCGAAAATAATGAATGTCATGAGGATAGCATTCGAGAGAATATAGAGTATGTTAAAAAAAAGCTTGACGGAACTGGGGTAATATTGAAACTCTACGGCCATTCCTTTAAACACCTCGGAAAGGATTTTATAGGGCTGGAGAGGGTTTTGATGCCAGAGGTCTCGTGCCAGTTCAAAATAGGGGTCAGGCAGGTCGGGCGAAAACTTTATGGAATAGGTTGCCATCTGGATGGCTTGATCACTGTCCCCCTTCTTCCTTGATTGTTCGGATGCTCTTATCAGTAAGAAAGAAAGGACCGGAACGTTTTGAAACCCTTTATCCAATTTCAATTGGTAGAGTTGATTCAACTCTTTCTGGTTAAGGGAGGCACTTCTTTCAAGATTCCACGCACGATCGGCCAAAGCTGGGCTTTCGACAGAAAAGAATTCTTTAGAAAAAGGGAGCGTTTCCTTCTTCGTCAGCACACCCATGTAGTAGAGAAGGGATAGGATAAAAATAATTAGGATGATAATGGCTTTTTTCATGAGACAATGATTCTTGCGAGAGCCGGTCTACTCCAAACGATAATTGGGGGCTTCTTTGGTGATGATGACATCATGGACATGGCTCTCCTTTAATCCCGATGACGTAATTCGGATGAATTTCGCCTTCTGCTGCAATTCCTGGACGGTTTTTGCCCCCAGATACCCCATCCCTGCTTTCATTCCTCCGATCAGTTGCTGGACACTATCCGAAAGGACCCCCCGGTAAGGAACCCTTCCCTCAATTCCTTCTGGAACCAACTTGGCTTCGCTTTCCACATCTCCTTGGAAGTATCGATCCTTGCTCCCCTCCTTCATGGCCTCTATGGACCCCATGCCTCGATAAACCTTGTAACTCCTCCCTTGATAGAGCACAATCTCCCCTGGACTTTCATCCGTTCCCGCAAATAAATTTCCTATCATGACCGAACGCGCTCCAGCAGCGATGGCCTTAGTAATATCTCCGGAGAATTTGATTCCACCGTCTGCAACCACAGGGACTTCATGTCTTTCCGAAACCTGAGAAGTCTCGATGATGGCAGAGAGTTGTGGAATTCCTACCCCCGCGATGACCCGTGTGGTGCAAATCGATCCGGGCCCAACTCCCACTTTGACCGCATCGACCCCTGCTTTGATGAGATCCAAGGCCCCTTCTCTGGTGGCCACATTGCCTCCGATGAGTTGACAATCCGGAAAATTTTCTTTGGTATCGCGGATAGCATCCAATACATCCCGGGAATGGCCATGGGCCGTATCAAGGACCAAGACATCCACACCTGCCTTAATCAACGCGTCTGTTCTCGCCTCCCTGTCCTTTCCTGGGCCGATGGCAGCTCCCACTCGAAGTCTGCCGAGAGGATCCTTGCAGGAATTGGGATATTTTCTCATCTTCTCGATGTCTTTAATGGTGATCAGTCCCTTCAAATTATTTTGTTCATCCACGACCAGTAATTTTTCGATCCTGTTCTTGTGCAGGATATCCTTGGATGCTTCGAGCGTGGTTCCAACTGGAACCGTAACGAGACGATCTTTCGTCATGACTGCAGAGATTGTTTCGTCCAGTCGCCTCTCAAACCTTAAATCCCTATTCGTCAGGATCCCGACCAGTTTTCCGTTTTTTGTAATGGGAACCCCTGAAATCCGGTATTTTTTCATGATTTCCAGTGCTTCATAAATTTTCTGCTCGGGGCCCATGGTGATGGGATTGAGGATCATCCCGCTTTCGGATTTTTTTACTTTATCCACTTCAATGGCTTGTGCAGAAACAGGCATATTTCGATGGATAATTCCAATCCCTCCCTCTTGAGCCATGCAGATGGCTGTCCTGGATTCAGTCACAGTATCCATGGCAGCACTCACCAAAGGAATATTCAAACGGATCGTCCGGGTCAACGGCGTGCTGACATCCACCTCCTTGGGCAAGACTTCAGAAAAAGCTGGAACGAGCAGCACATCGTCAAAAGTCAAGCGTTCCTCAATCTCGTTCGGATTGTTTCCCATCTTTTTCCCTCACTTCCGTCGTCCAATTTTATTTGATATATCAAACGCATCCTTATTTGTCAACCTGACATTA
>CAYGWV010000106.1:0-16685 GCA_964353925.1 uncultured Syntrophaceae bacterium
CGACTGAGTTCAAATTTGTTAGCCGTCCTCTTTGGGGTCTTCATGTACTTTCCGACCCTGGTAGAGGTTCCGATGGCGAGGACCTTTCTCGACTTAGGGATGGGAAGAGGTCCTCTCTTGGCTTATCTTCTTGCTGATCCAGTCATTTCACTCCCTAGCATTCTTGTCATCAGCAAATTGATCGGCCCGAAAAGGCTCTTTGTCTATGTTGGATTGATTACTTTCTTCTGTACAATAGCTGGTCTGATTTACGGATTTGCCCTTACCATAATATGATAAAACATCATCAACAATGACAAGGAGGTAGACCACATGAAAAAGATTGAAGTCCTGGGTATGGGTTGACCCAAGTGCAATCAACTCGCGGAGCGAGCCAAGGAGGCGGTCAAGGAATTAGGTATCGACGCTGAGGTGGTCAAGGTGCAGGATATCAAGACCATTACAAACTACGGTGTCCTCATCACTCCTGCTTTAGTGGTAGACGGCGTGGTGAAGGTTGCAGGAAAGCTTCCAAAGTTAGAAGAGATTAAGGCTTGGATTAAATAAGTCTTCTCTTCCCTCTCCCCTCATGCGGGGGAGGGGAAGGGTGGGGGAAAAAAATGGAAGAAGAATGCCTTTGTGAACCGAATGAAATTTTGATTTTTTCTTGTGCTGGCAGCTCCAACGTGGGCCAGATCGCCAATCAAGCTGCCGTAAGGCTGGCTCAAGAGGGTATTGGCAGATATTTCTGTCTCGCAGGTATAGGGGGCCATGTCAGTGGAATGATCGAATCGACAAAAGCGGGCAAGATGCTGATCGCCATTGATGGTTGTCCCGTGGGGTGCGCCAAGAAGACCCTGGAACATACAGGTTTCAACATTGACGAATACGTTCAAGTTACCGATCTCGGAATTGAAAAGAATCACGATTTGAATATTCTCGCCCCCGACGTTGACAAAGTAGTCCAACAGCTTGAGTCTCAAATCTCTAAAAGGAGAGGCCTCTTATAAAGGGAAATGTTTATGGAGGAAATGAGATGAAGATCAAATCGATTATCCTAAATCTCAGCCCTGAAGAGACTTTGAGATTGACGAGAATTCTCATGGATGAAGATAAGGAGGAGGCATTCCTGTTTCTTAGGGAATGCCTCAAACCCCAGTTGGAACAGGCGACCCGGGATCATTGAGTGCCTGTCTTTGAGGCTTCGTATAAGCCTTCTCAAAAGGATACCTTCGGTAAGCACTAAAGCAAGAGTGCTGTTCAAAAGTGAAAGTCTGCCAGTTGGAGGGGAGAAATGACTACCGACCCAATCATACTCAAATTGACTCCTGAAGATGCTCTAAGGTTGACAAGAATTCTCCTTGACGAGGACAAGGAAGAGGCGCTTCTGTTTCTCAAACAATGTCTCAAACCTCAAATCGATCAGGCTGCAAGAGGTCGCTTAATTCGTTCTTTCGAAGGTCCATAATACCCCAATAGGAGAGGAGAACCGATGAAAAAGGGAAATGTACTATTTTTGATGTTACTGATTTTCACGATCTTGGCTTTCCCCTATCAAGCCACTTTCTCAGAGCCTTCCATAGATCGAAGGTTTCCAAAAGATGTTGCCCAAAGTCCTCTTCCGAAACTCTTGGATTTTGGGAGGGGTATTTGCATCCCCTGTAAGAAAATGGCTCCCATTCTTCAAGAATTGTCAGAGGAGTATAAAGGCAGGGTCATCATTAAAATAATTGAAATTGACAGGGAAAAGGAGCTTACCCAGATAAACCGGATTCGCTTGATTCCGACACAAATCTTCTTCGATTCAAAGAATAAAGAAGTCTTCCGGCATGAGGGGTTTATGGACAAAGAAGCGATCAAGAAGATGTTCCAGCAAATGGGGGTTCAATGACCCATGGAAACCCTCATTAACTATCTCTCGCAATCACTTACGGAAAACCCTCTTCTTGCCTATCTCGGCGTTTTCCTTGGAGGGATTCTCTCTTCCTCCAGTCCCTGCGTCCTGGCCACCATCCCATTGGTAATCGGCTACGTGGGGGGTTATTCAGAAGGAAACCGGCGTAAAGCTCTTTTATACTCCCTCACCTTTATCCTCGGCCTATCTCTCACCTTCACGGTGTTAGGGGCGATAGCTTCCGTGATCGGAGGCCTCTTCGGGATAATCAGCCGCACGTGGTACTTCGTTGTGGGTGGAATTGCCGTTGTCATTGGTCTTCAACTCGTCGGGCTTTATGAATTCAACCTTCCTTTTCCCGGTCACCTTCAACCCAAACAGAGAGGTTTATTGGGAGCATTCATCCTCGGCCTCATCTTCGGAATTGTGTCCTCCCCTTGTGCGACTCCGATACTGGCTTTGATCCTGACCTTCGTTGCCACAAAGGGTGAAGTTGTTTACGGAACGTCCTTATTGTTTATTTATGCTCTCGGACACTGCGCCTTGATCTTTCTGGCGGGAACGGCAACGGGTTTTGCGGAGAGTTTCATCAAGTCAAAAGGCATCTCAAACCTCACCACCTGGGGCAAAAGGATCGGGGGCTCGATCGTTGTCCTGGTGGGAGTTTATATGTTTTATTTGGGAATCACGCTTTAGTTAGGGTCAAGATGTTACTCGATTCATACAAAATCACCCGTGTCCTTCCTTGCCTGGCTGATCCAGAGAAGATCAGGGTGATTGCAGAAATATCGGGTGAGATCCATGAAGCCTTCCCTTATCTCAACGCCACCCTCAAAGGATGCATCTATAATCATCCGGCTTTGACATTGACCATCAAAAAGGATGGAAAATTGTTCACCCTCCATGCGCACCATATTACGTTAGCAAAGATCGAAGATGAGAGCGAAGCCGAAGAGATTCTCATATGGTTGAAGAATCTAATTAACGAAACGTATGAGAAGCGAGATCGGATCAAGCCCGATTTTTCCAAGGGTGCGGATCTGAAGGCGCTGGATATTTTTAAACTCCTACCCGGCACAAATTGCAGAAAATGCAGCGAACCGTCCTGCCTCGCCTTCGCTGTTAAGCTTGTAGGACGGGACATAGAAATTACAAAATGTGATCCGTTGTTTTCAGAAAAATATCACGAGAAGCGTAACGTCCTGCTTGACCTTCTCCATGCTGCAGGATTTGAAGTCCCATCTGAGTTCTTAACCCCTTAGAGGGAATTCCTATGGAAAGCTTTTTCGAAAAAATTGTAGAACTAAAGAAATCTGGAGAACCCGCAGCCTTTGCTATTGTCATCAAAATAGAAGGCTCCGCACCCAGGAAGGTCGGAGCCAAGATGATTATTTTGAAGGATGGAAGGACTGTCGGCACACTGGGAGGGGGTGATTTGGAGAAAAGGGTGATCGAGGAAGCCATAAATGCCATCAAACAGGGACAACCAAGGGTTGCCTCTTTTACGTTGGATATTGAAAAGGGAAAACTGGACATGATGTGTGGGGGCAAATTGGATATTTATATTGAACCTATTCTCCCAGACGAAAAACTCGTCATCTTTGGAGCAGGTCATATCACCCGGAGCCTTGCTCCCTTGATGAAAATGGCCGGTTTTCAGGTTTCTGTGGTGGAGGACAGTCCGGATCTCCTCCAGAAGGATAAGTTCCCTGAGACCGAAGACCTCATCCTTACTGACATGGAGCAATTCGCCAGAGATCTTCCCTCTGATCCGGGGACATATATTGTGCTCCTTTCGAGAGGCTTCTCGAGAGATAAAGCCATCCTGAGTGAACTCATCCAAAAGGATTTTAAATACATAGGAATGATCGGGAGTTTAAGAAAAATTAATACGATGAAGGAGGATCTCCAAAAGGAAGGGATTCCTGAAGAGGTCCTCTCCAAATTAAAAGCTCCCGTTGGGTTGGATATTGGCGCAGAAACTCCAGAGGAGATCGCCATCAGCATCGCCGCGGAGATAATTGCAGTGAAAAAGGGGAAATTTGCTCAGACTAAAAAAGTAGAACGAAGAGAGAAAAATGTTACTTTGTAACTACACTTTAAGGGTGGTGCTTTCTGATTGTAACCCTTCATCCCAGAAGGTGAATGCCCTTGCCGATCTATCTGAAGATATTAGCGAGGTTCTCCCTTATCTCAATACCGTACTGAAAGGGTTGCAGTATCATCCTGATGAGAAGTTTTTAACTGTGAAAAGGAAAGGACACGTGATCACCTTCTGGTCACGACAGATAGCGGTGACCAAGCTCGAGGATGAGAAGGAAGCCAGAGAAGTCATAGAAGAATTGAAAGAGATTGTGAATGAGACTTATGCAAATAGAGATCATATCAACCCGACCTATATCTCCAGACCGATTCCTCGGCCTCTCGATATCTTTAAACTCCTTCCTGGGAAGAATTGCAAAGAGTGCGGGGAACCTTCCTGCATGGCCTTTGCTCTGATGCTGATCAATGACGAACTGGAGTGGAAACAATGTCCCTTGCTATTGACAAAAGAATTTGAGGCAAACCGTATCAAGCTAAAGGAACTTTTTCCCGACTCGGAAACATAGTGTAGTGCATATGAAATTCTCGTACAAAAGAAAAAGCGCAACATTGGTCTTATGCATTGGGGCGATTCTATCTCTCATTGGATCTTTACAACCAGTCTACGCAAAAGAACCTGAAACCCAGGAAGAAATCATTCAGGCAATTCAATTGCTCCGAAAAGAGAAAGACCATTTTTTTAAAACCGCACCCAACTCTCCTCTCGAAGAATCTGACAAACTTCATTTCAAGGGCCTCCATTACTTTCCTATTGACCTCAGGTATCGCTTTGAAGGAGTGATTGAAAGATATATCATCAATATCAACAACCCTAAATACTACGCCATCTTCCCAACCAACAAGGGCCCAGGAAAGCGATATATCCGGTATGGGAAGTTCAAATTTACTTTCGAACAAAAGGAATATTCTCTGGATCTCTACAAATCGATCGGGAGTGATGTGATCTTCATCCCATTCTACGACAAAACCAATGGTCATGAAACTTACGGAGGGGGCCGTTATCTCGATGCGGAAATCTTGATGCCTGGGTATTGCCTGGCCATCGATTTTAATAATTCCTATAATCCCTCGTGTACTTACAATGAAAAGTTCGTTTGCGTTTTGCCTTTGGAGGAGAACCGACTGAATGTAGAAATTCGTGCGGGGGAGAAGAAATTCAGATAGCCAAATGTAAAAACACTTAAGATAGGAGGTGTCTTATGGAGATCAGAATTTTGGGACCTGCCTGTGTTAATTGCCTGAAGCTTGAGCTTCTGGTTGCCCAAGCTTTAAAAGAGATCGGATGTGAGGCCAAAATAGTGAAGATAGTGGAGGATAAAGAAATATTAAAATACAGAGGGGATCCACCTATTTTATTGATCGAAGGCCAGCTGGCTCATAGTGGACTTCCTCTCCCTTCATTAGATGAGATCAAGAAGTTCATCTTGACACGATAGGGCTGAATTCTTTATGGCTAAGCTCCTGATCGTAGAAGACGATGAGTCCCAGCGGTTCCTCTATCGGGAAGAACTTGAAGAGAAAGGTTATGAGGTCGTCTTGGCAAAGAATGGGAAAGAGGCTTTGAAATCTCTGGAGGAATCGTTATTTGATCTGATTATATTGGATATTCGTATGCCGGAGATGGATGGTATTGAAGCTTTAGGGAAGATTGCGAGCCGATATAAGAAAGTCCCAATTATCCTTCATACGGCCTATCCGGAATACAGGAATCAATCTATCGCATCACTGGCGGGTGCCTTCATACCAAAGTCTTCCGATCTTTCGCTATTGAAAAAGACGGTAAAAGATGTGCTGGAACAGAAAAACATAGAGGAAGGAGAAACGAAAATGGCAGAAGAACAAAAACATTGGCAAGAAGGAATGAAAACTCATGAGAACATCATCTTTTCATGTTTTGGCGGTTTGTCCAATACAGGGATTACCAGTGCCCTGGCCAGCCTGGAGGCAGTTAAGGAATTAGGGCTGGAAAAGGTAGCCATCGGCTGCCTGGGGGCATTGCCGGAGAAGATTCCCCCAGTTATGGGGAAAACAAAGGCAGCCCAAAAGGTCGTTACCGTTGATGGTTGTCCGTTCGAGTGCTGCCTCAAGATGGTGGAAAAGGCCGGATTCAAGGCTACGAAAAGCATTGTGCTTGTGAGAGACATCGGCATGAAAAAGAAGGCCCTCCATGAGGATATCGGTCAGGACATGAAGCCCTTAATGGAATATGTGTCCCAGGATGATGTGAACAAGGCGAAGGACCTTATCATCAAGGTTATACGGGAAGTGTGATCTCAGGCCACCCGAGCGAAGTTTGAACCTTATGACCCTGTCAACTTACAGGTGAACAGGGTCATAAAGAAACATGAGAAGAGCGATGCTGGAAAAATTAGCCGATTTCATAAGGGAAAAGTATGCGTCCATCATTATATGCACATTAATTATTGGAATCATAGTAGGAGTATTCACTCCCTCTCCGGGATTATACATCCAGAAGTTTACCATACCACTCGTGATTGTGATGATCGGGGCGATGGGCTTTACCATCACCTTCAAGAGTTTTGGAACGGCGCTAAAGGATGTTACATCTTTCTTATTCGGCCTCTTTTTAAACTTTTTTTTGGCTCCGGCCCTCTGTTGGATTCTTGCCCTCCTCTTGCTTCGAAATCAACCCCAGCTTGCCACGGGATTGATTCTCATTGGAGTTGTCCCGTGTGCTGGTATGGCCATCGTCTGGGTAGGTTTGTTGAAGGGAGATGTTCCGCTGGCGGTCGTGATCAATGCAGGGACCATGGTGCTCGCTCCATTCTTGATACCACTCCTTATGGCTCTGCTTGCGAGGTCCTACGTACAGGTCAACATCTTAATGATGTTTTATCAATTGATATACAGTGTCCTCTTTCCGGTTTTAGGTGGCATGGTCTTGAGGAAGGGATATGAACAATTAGGGAACGTAAAAAAGATTCTACCGATATGCCCTGCGATTTCGGCCATCGCTGCTGTCTTTCTCATGTTTATGATCATCAATACCAGTGTTGCGCCCATTCTAAAAAATGCAAAACTAATATTTCTTTTAATCCTCTCTACAATCCTCGTCTTTCCCATCATGTTCCTGGTTGCTTTCGGGATCGGCAAAAGGTTTTTCCCAATTTCGAAGAATATTGCTATCACCTATTCTTCAGGAATGAAAAACCTTCCTATCGCAATTGGGATCGCCGTGGTGTCCTTCAAGGGAATGGTGGCACTTCCTATTGCTGTGGGTGCTGCATTCCAGATGCTTACCGCAGCAGGTTTTTATCGATTCTTTCATAATAAGAAGTCCGGAACAGAGTAAGAAAGGCTAAGTACGCTATTGGAGGAAAGATGAAACGGAAAATCTTTATTATCGGAGCCATTATCATTGTTGCATTAGCAGGAGCTTTTCTATTTACCTTCTTTTATTTCGGGAGTCCCAGCCGGCAAGTTCTTGCTCGAGTCAATGATGAAAAAATAACGGTAGAACAATTCAATAAGGAAATTGCCAGGGTGGAAAACCCCATACAAGACATCTATAGGGAAGAACCTGATAAATTTCTTGAGGGAATCATCATCAAAACACTCCTTTTACAGGAAGCAAAAAAACAGGGGGCCTCTGCTCCGGTCAAAACCTTTAAGGATGGGGCAAAAGTATCTTTATCGCTTGAAGAGACCATTATCAATGAGTTTGTGGAGAAAAAGTTTTCTTCCCTATCTGAGGTGACACCTGAGGAGATAGAAAGGTTCTATAAGATGTACAAGGACCGAATGCAGGGGAAATCCCTGAAAGAGGCGACTCCAGCGATTGAACAGTATGTCCGGGCAGCAAAGCGACAAGACGCGTTGCAGGAACTCTTGGGGGAGCTTCGCAGAAACGCTAAGATCGAAATCGCGGAGGATCGGCTAAAAGGGATTGCCTCGAAACCAGCGGAATCGAACACCGATGAGGATTTCAAAAAGGCTCTTCTCAGCGGGAAACCTGTCCTGGTCGATTTCGGAGCTAACTCTTGCATCCCTTGTCGTCAAATGAGACCTATCCTGAAAGAGGTGGGAAAGGAATACGCTGGAAAAGCCAGTGTTCTGGTAATCGATGTCTACAAATATCAAAGTCTTGCTGGAGAGTATAAGGTCCGACTGATTCCAACTCTGATTTTCTTCGATTCAAAAGGAAGAGAAGTTTTTCGCCATATGGGGGCACTGGAGAAGCAGAAGATTGTTGAGAAGTTGAAGGAGATTGGAGTATTCTCGTAACCAGGTTTTGGAATACAGGATTCAGATTGCGGAGGAATAAATGCCCAGAAGAATGAATCTGGTGAGCACATTTATCGTTCTTTTCTTCTTATTATTTCTGGGTTCCTCCATATCCCTGGGAAACGAAGCCTCTCTAACACTGATCTATACTTCGAATACCATGGGGGAAGTGGAATCTTGTGGTTGTCCTGAAGCAGGAGATGCCGGGGGGCTGGGGAGAAGGTCTTATTATATTGAAACGGTCAGAAAGGAGGCAAAAACACTTTTTATCCTCGACGGAGGAGATGCATTGGTGCTCAGTTTTTTTGATAGAGAGAGCGAAAGGGAAAAGGCGAGGAGGAGAGCCGGGGTGGTTGTGAAGGCTTACGAAAAGATGGGATACGGTGCTTTAAATATCGGGGACACTGATCTCGGATTAGGGGTAGAATATCTGAAGGCCCTTCAAAAAACATCGAAGATTCCTTTTCTCTCTGCAAATCTGAAAGAGAAAAGGACGGGAAGGCCCATTTTTAAATCCCACCTGGTTAAGGAAGTCGACGGAATGAAAATAGGGATCATCGGTCTTTTGACTCCCGATATGCACCCCTTTATTCAGAAGCAATTAAAGAGCCATTTTATCGAAGATCCAATCAAAGCTGCGCTGGAAACAATCAACCGTTACCTGGCAGACTGCGACCATATCATCGCTCTTTCCCATCTCACCCCCATTGAGATTCAGACTCTCACAAAAAGTGTTTCCAAAATATCTATCATCATCGGGGGAAATGATCGCTCTTTCATCTTTCCGAAGCAGTTCGATCATTCGCTCTATGTTCAGACGGATGCCTTTGGGGCTCATATTGGGAGGATGAATTTAAGGCTATTAAAGGGGTCGAAGGAATTTGTGGACGCCCTGCCACGGACAATGATCCAACAAAACATTGGAGAAATCCAGAAGAAGATCGGGAATCCTCAATATGCCAAAGAAATAGAAAAACTCCAGGAAATACAGAAACAATTCCATGAACAATTGAAGAGATTGCCGAATACAGAGGGCAAAAATACTTTTGAGAATCATCTCTCCCTAATGCACCCAGGAATGGAATCTGATAAAGAAATTGAGAAGCTAATCGACTCGTCAAGAGATCAACTGAAGCGTCCTTTGCCCTGACACGACTTATTAAAGGCAGGGCAACCGATTTTGGAAAGGAGGAATTTCATTTAGCCGATGGTAAAGATAAATAAAGAGCAGGCGAACCTATGAATTATCGATCGGAATCACAAGCTTATCTGGACGACGCAGGCAGATTGATCATCCCAGCGGAAGTGGCGCTCGAATATGGACTGAAGCCTGGATTCCAAATTCGCATTGAAAAAAAAGCTGACGGGTTGTCGCTGCGTACCCCTGTCACTCATTTGAGAAAGGTATATATTGAGCCTACGAACAGATGTAATCTGGAATGTCGCACCTGCATCCGAAATATCTGGGAGGAACCATTAGGTGAAATGAGCAGCGCGACTTTCGCACGAATCGTCGAAGGGTTAAGCTCTTTCTCTCCTCCGCCCACTGTCTTTTTTGGCGGCCTTGGCGAACCGCTATTTCACCCAGACATTGTTGAGATGGTAGGGCAGGCAAAAGCCCTCGGTTCAACCGTGGAGCTGATCACTAACGGAACGCTCCTCACCCAAGATCTTTCTGAGCAGCTCATTGAAGCCCGCCTCGACTGTTTGTGGGTTTCTTTGGACGGGGCGACGCCTGAGAGTTATGCCGACATACGCCTCGGGGCAGCCCTCCCTGAGGTACTTGCTAATCTTACCGGTTTTCGACATGCCCGTTGGACTAAATGTTTTTCTTCATTCTTTACCGACTACCACCTGAAGCCGCAGATGGGGATTGTGTTTGTGGCAATGAAGCGTTATATCCATGATCTTCCTGCCGTGTTACGTCTGGGCAGTCGATTGGGGACAAATCGTCTTCTGGTTACAAATGTCTTACCTTATACGGAAGAAATGTGTGAAGAAATATTATACGCTCGAGCCTTGAACGATGTAATCTATATGCCCTCTCGATGGGGAAACTCTCTTGAACTTCCAAAATTAGACATCAACACAATGACCCAGGAGGTACTCTATCAGATAATGATCAGCGGCCATCCCTTGAATTTTGCAGGGGCTATCCTGGGAGAAGGGAATGATCGGTGTCCTTTTATTGAAAAGGGAGCAGTGGCCATTCGCTGGGATGGAGATGTAAGTCCGTGTCTCCCTCTTTTGCATGATCATAAGACCTTTTTGTCCCGATATGAACGAACCTTGCGACGTTACTGGGTTGGCAATGTGGGAAGGGACGGTTTGTATGACTTGTGGAACTTGCCTGAATACCTATCCTTCCGGGAGCGTGTCCAGAAGTTTGATTTTTCGCCATGCACCTTTTGCGGCGGGTGTGACTTTCTTGAGAAGAACGAGGAGGATTGTTTTGGTAATCCATTTCCCACTTGCGGAGGCTGCTTGTGGGCACAGGGTATCATTCAGTGTCCGTAACCGTTTAGATATGCATGAGTTTCCCTCTCCGCGCAATCGCATAATAAGGACTCTGCCCGAAGAGGCAATAAATGTTCTCACTCCCTGGTATTGAGCAGAAATAAGGAGGTGCCCATGGTGAATTTCTGGAAGGACAAAGAGCCATGCTGGATTCTCCTTGGTTGTTCAAAGTATGTTTATCCGGAATGCCCTGCTTATCTTGACCAGGAGAAGCCGTGTTGGGAGAATGCTTCTACTCACTGTAAAAACCTGCTAAAACTCAAATGGGAATGCAGGAACTGCAAGGTCTTTAAAATCTGTAATCCATAGAGGCGAAATCTCTTCGGCAACGTCTCTCAGGAGGTGTAAAGGATGAAATGTAGACGGGCAACAATACTATTTTTTGTGCTCGGAATTTGTCTATTCATTAACGTTCCTTCTTCCCATGTCCAGGAGCTTCCCGGCAAACTCACTCTACTGCACAGCAATAATATCAATGGCGAGATCGATCCATGCCCCAGCTGAGGACCGACGGTTCGTTTTGGCGGTCTGGCCAGAAGAGGGACATGGGTAAATAGTGTTAGAGAGAGTGTAAGAAATATACTCGTCTTGGATGCGGGGGATCTATTTTTCAAAAAATTCTCAGCCCTCCCTCCAGGGAGCGAAATAAAGAGGTTGGAGGAAAAAGCACGTCTTATCCTAACGAGTCTTAATCTGATGGGTTACCAGGCTATTGGAATCGGGGATGATGATTTAAGCCTCGGGAAAAAATTCCTCTTGGAACTTTCGGAGATGTCGGATGTCCCCTTTATTTCATCCAATTTGATAGATGAAGACTCAGGCAAGCTACTTTTTCGGCGTTATATCATCAAAGAAGTGAATGGGCTGAAGATCGGAATCTTTAGTCTCCTCGCTCCAGAGGTATTCTCAGGGCTATCTGATCCGAGAAAAAAGGGATTGATCATTCGGGACCCTGTCGAAACAGCGCAGGAAACGCTCATAGAACTTGGGCCCCAAACCGATCTCATCGTCCTCCTAAGTCATCTCGCTTATCCCAAAGATTTGGAATTGGCCCAGAAAATTTCAGGCATCCCTATTATCGTCGGAGGACATTCAGGGGTCCATCTTGCCAATGCCCCGGTTATCAAGAATACGATCATGCTTCAGACTTCTTCCCAAGGCAAGTATGCTGGAAGGCTTGATTTAACGCTTTTAAACAATAAGACCTCTTTTTATAATACCGCAACAAAACGTTCTCTTCAGGCTAACCTAAACAAGACTCAAAGTCGATTGGCCTCAATTCAAGCTTCCGAAACCGAAAAGGCTCAATGGCAAAGAGCAAAAGGGAGCATCGAGAAAGCCCTTCAACAACTTGAAGGGAAAAGTTATTTCACCAATACCATCTTGCCACTCGGTGAGCAAGTGGAAGACCATCCTGATATCAAGAAGATGGTCGATAAGTATAAATCCGAATTCCCTGAAAAAAGTGAACCGCCCATCCATGACAGCCGAGGAAATTACAGGCCAAAACCCTGAAGTTTTTTGCGCTGGCTTTATTGCGTTGATTTAAGGATATGCCCTAAATGACTTGGTCAGTAAGAAACCGGCATGGACGGCAAAAAGTGATGATTTTCGGGACGGTGGATTGACCTTACACAAATGAGGCTCGGGAAGCCTACGGAGACAAGGGAGTCTTCTACGACGTCGGATCGAACCTTGTGAAACTAATGGAAATGCTGAAATACTCGGGTGGCAAGAGACAAGTGCCCGTCATTGTCGATGGAGACAAGGTGACGGTCGGTTTTGGAGGGGCTTGAGGGGTCTGATTTGCCGGTAGTCTGCCGGCCCCATTAGTAAAGTTGAAAAAGGGAAGAGAAGTTTGAACTAACTTGAGTTTTTTGTTGACAAATAAAGTCGTATCATGTATATATCTGCATATACGGATTTAATTATAAAGGAGTTTCCGACATGGAACAATTAGTTCAATTTTTTAAAGCCCTTTCCGATGAGACAAGGCTTAGAATCATGATGCTGCTCACGCAAGGTGAGCTTTGCGTTTGCGACCTGATGGTCGTTCTGGACGAACCCCAATCCAAAGTATCAAGACACCTGGCCTACTTGAAACACTCCAGCCTGACGAATAGCAAACGGGCAGGAGTATGGATGCACTACCGTTTGAAGGAACCCACAGACCATCTCCATAAGGCGCAGATCGATTTTCTGAAAGAACAGTCGCCCCATCTCGCGCAATTTCGTGCTGATAGGGAGAAATTGTTAGAACTGAAGAAGCAGGGGGGCTGCAAAGCCATGATAAAATTCAAGGCTGGCCGTTGGTCGAAGGGTCGCCCTGCGAGAACGAAGCATGCCCCTCTCTCATGATGGGAATAAACCCCGTTAGAAATTCCAGTCGTTGCGACTCGAAACCGAGCGAGGCATTATTTCTAACAGGGTAAATAGAATAAGGAGGATATAGGATATGGCTGGAGAACAGGTCATTAGAAAACTCTCTTTTTTAGATCGGTTTCTGACGTTGTGGATCTTCCTTGCGATGTTCGTCGGAGTGGGTTGGGGATACGTTTTCCCTGGAGTGGTCAACTTCTGGGATAAATTCCAGGTCGGGACGACCAATATTCCTATTGCCATTGGTCTCATTCTCATGATGTACCCTCCCCTGGCCAAGGTGAGATACGAAGAGCTCGGTGGAGTCTTCCGAAATTATAAAGTCCTTGGCCTTTCTCTCATTCAGAACTGGGTCATTGGTCCAATCCTCATGTTCATTCTGGCCGCCCTCCTCTTAGGGGGGTATCCCGACTACATGGTGGGTCTCATCATGATCGGTTTGGCCCGTTGCATTGCCATGGTCATCGTGTGGAACGATCTAGCTTCAGGAGATCGGGAGTACTGCGCTGGATTGGTGGCTTTCAATTCCATCTTCCAGGTCCTTTTCTTCTCGATTTACGCTTACATTTTTATCACGGTCCTTCCTCCGATGCTCGGATTGAAGGGGGTCGTTGTCAACATCACCATCGGCCAAATTGCGGAGAGCGTTTTCATTTACCTCGGGATTCCCTTTATCGCGGGTGTTCTTTCGAGGCTGATCGGCCTAAAAACGCTGCGACGGAAATGGTACGAGGAAAAATTCGTCCCAAAAATCAGTCCCATCACGCTGATTGCCTTACTCTTTACCATCCTCGTCATGTTCTCCCTTAAAGGGGAATACATTGTTCGGTTACCGCTCGACGTGGTCCGCGTGGCGATTCCACTGTGTATCTATTTTGTGGCCATGTTCTTTGTCTCTTTTTATCTCTCGATGAAGGCGGGGGCAACGTATGAACAATCCACCACTTTGAGCTTTACGGCCGCATCGAATAACTTCGAGCTTGCCATCGCTGTGGCCGTAGCTGTGTTCGGAATCAATTCAGGTCAGGCCTTTGCAGCCGTCATCGGCCCCTTGGTGGAAGTTCCTGTTTTAATCAGTCTCGTGAATGTGGCCTTATGGTTGAAACGGAAGTACTTCCCTTACGCCATCGAGACTCCGACAGGGGTCTGCCATGTAGCTTGTGAACCATGAAGGAAAGGAGGATGGGGGCACGATGATGTTAATTTGAAAAGGTGCCCGGTCGCCTGACAGGATTGAATCGAGAGTAGTGATCTATTCTTAAAAAGAGGAGGTGATAGAGTATGGTTAAAACGCCAAATAAGAAACAGAAGGCAAACAAAACCGAGTTCAGCTTATTAGCTCCTTCTGCACAAAGTGTGTTCTTATCCGGAGATTTTAACCAATGGGATCTCTCTTCACACCCTTTGAAGCGTGATAAGAATGGGATGTGGAAGATATCGCTCAATCTCAATCCAGGCCAATATGGATACCGGTTCTTCGTGGACGGTGAATGGCAGAGTGACCCCAGTTGCTCTGATTTTGTAGAGAACCCTTTCGGTACATCGAATTGCTTAAAGAGAGTAGAATAAGGATCAGAGCATCTGCGGAAAGTTGTAGTTGTAGAGGAAGAACCGCAAAAAAAATTTTCAGTCAATACAACTGTTTATACAAATATAAAAATATTATGCTAAATGGCAAAGAATTTCGCCATGAAGGAAGGATGTGTTTCACATGGACCCATGGTTAAAGGGATGCCTTCTTGCTGCGGGTAAATGATCGTCTTAGAAAGGAGGTTCCTCTTGACTTATTTCTAAAAATATGTAAATATGTGCATACAAATTTATGAAAGCCGAAGTTGAATTATTCAAGGCACTCTCTGATGATACTCGAATCCGTATTATGAAGCTCTTGGCAGGCCTCAAGAAACCTATCTGCGTTTGTGAAATTGTCGATTCTTTGGGATTACCTCAATACTTAATCTCCAGACATCTCAATATCCTGAGAAGAGCCGGATTGGTTGAGGACTCCAAGGATGGGACGTGGGTAAGCTATTCGGTTCCTCATCAACCAACGCCTTTGGTCCGCCAACTGACCGAAGGGATAGAGGAATGCTTGGAAGGACCGGTGTTTGAGGAGGATTGCCAGCGACTAAAATTAAGGCTTCGTTTGAGACAAGGGGGCCGTTGTGTTGTTGGTTATAATACCCGGGAGTTCTCGAGATTGATAAAAATGGAGAAAAAAATAACGTGACTCAAAAGGAGTCTTTCAGGAGGGTAGCGCTTCTAATGAGGTTACTTGTAGAAAAAGAGAGGAGGTGATTTAGATGGGAGACGAGAAGAAAAATAAAAAAGGCCTATTGTCAATGATTCGCGATTCTTTGTCTAAAACTGGCGGATGCTGCGGGCCGGGTGAAACCTGCGGTGGCCCGTCAAAAAACAGCGATAAAGCAACGGGTAAGGACAAAGGATCTGACAAGACTGAGAAGAAATGATATTCAGTGGGGGGCTGCGGCTGCTTGTACGTAGTCCCCCTCTCGCTCTGGCAAGGGAAGGTTACATCGTGAACGAAGGTGAAGATAAGAAGGGAACAGGAAAGTTTACCCAATATCGAGAAATAGCTGTGTTGGCTATTGTTCCTGGTGTTGTCGGGATTCTTATTCTGGCAAGCTGGGCACTGGCTCACTGGGAAATTGGCCCGTATTTTTTGAATGCGGGACTGGCACTTGTTGCAACCCTATTTGGAGGCTACCAACGGTTTATCACAGGGTTCAAGGATATCTACAATCGGAGAATAACCGTCAATGTCTTTGTTACGGTTGCCCTCATTGCCACCATTGGAGTGGGTGAGTTTCGGCCAGCAGCGATCATTGTGTTTATCATGGCGGTAACCGGCGCCCTTGAGTCCTATACCCTTGACAAAAACCGCATGAGCATTAGGAACCTGCTGGATCTTACTCCCCGGATGGCAATGATTCGGCGAGGGGAAGAGGAAGTTGCCGTTTCCGTAGGCGACGTGCAGCTCGGGGATGTGGTGATCGTGGGACCTGGGGAACGTATTCCCGTAGACGGGGTTGTTGTAGCCGGAGCAAGTAGCGTCAACCAAGCGCCTATCACCGGAGAATCGATGCCGGTTGAAAAGTTCAAAGGAAGTGAAGTATTCGGCGGGACCTTAAATGAGACGGGGCGACTGGAGATTCGGACCACCAAGACCGGTGAGGACACCACTCTCGCAAGAATTGTTCATCTTGTGGAAGAGGCGCAAGAAACAAAGGCGCCTATCCAGAATATTGCCGATCGTTTTACAGTATGGTTTCTTCCTATTGTGCTGGGGCTGGCAGTCATCGGTTTTTTCACATCCGGTAACATCAAGGTCGCGGTATCCATTCTTCTGGTGGCCTGTCCTTGTGCCTTCGCTATCGCCACCCCGACAGCAGTGACTGCGGGCATCTCCAATATGGCCCGCCGGGCTGTGCTTGTCAAAGGGGGCATATTCTTTGAGTTGGCCGGAAGGATCGACACCCTTCTGGTAGACAAAACCGGTACCTTCACCCTTGGGAGGCCAAAAGTGGTCGAGGTCGTCCCTTTGGAT